>CALXKD010000007.1 GCA_944388795.1 uncultured Clostridia bacterium | reverse complement strand
TATAGCATGAAAGGAGTTGCTTTGCTACAAAGCTAAAGCTTATGCCACTACCGGCATAGCCGGAAGATTACTTACATCCAAAAAGAGATTTTGGAGATGAACTCCAAAATCCTTTTTTCTATCCAAAAAATGTTCCATTTTGTGCTTCTTTACCTTTATTAATGTAATTCCATGAATCTAAGCACATATCCTCTAGTGTTTTTTCTGCTGTCCAGCCTAATTCTTCACGTGCTTTTTTAGGATCTGCATAACAAGTAGCAATATCTCCTTCTCTCCTTGCTGTAATTTTATATGGTACTTTTTGACCTGTCGCTTTTTCAAATGCCTTTACCATATCTAATACGCTATATCCTTTTCCTGTTCCTAAGTTGTAGATATATAATCCTTCTTTTTCTTTCTCCAATTTTTCTAAAGCTTTTACATGTCCTTTTGCTAAATCAACAACATGAATATAATCTCTCACACCTGTTCCATCTGGTGTATCATAATCATTTCCAAACACAGATAATTCTGGTAAAGTCCCTGCTGCAACACGCACAATATATGGCATTAAGTTATTTGGAATTCCTTGTGGTTCTTCTCCAATTAATCCACTTTCATGTGCTCCTACTGGATTGAAATATCTTAATATACAAATATTCCATGTATTATCTGAATGATAAGTATCTTTTAAGATTTGCTCAATAAATAATTTACTTGTACCATATGGATTTGTTGTTCCTCCTGTCTTACATTCCTCTGTTATTGGAATGGTTTCTGGATCTCCATATACAGTGGCTGATGAACTAAATATAAATGTTTTACAATTATATTTTCTCATCGTATCTAATACCACTAATGCTCCTGAAATATTATTCGTATAATATTCAATTGGTTTTTGTACAGATTCTCCTACAGCTTTAAATCCAGCTAAATTGATAACTGCTTCTATTTCATTTTCTTCAAAAACTTTTTCTAGTTTTTCTCTATCCATATAATTCATTTCATAAAATTTAAAATCTTTTCCTGTTATTTTCTTTATTGCATCTAATACACTTGGTTTACTATTAGAAAAATCATCTATAATAACAATTTCTTTTCCTGCATTTAATAATTCTACTGCTGTATGACTTCCAATAAATCCAGCTCCTCCTGGTAATAATATTGCCATAAAATCATTCCTTTCTTTTTTTATTATACCTATATTATATTACTAGTTATAAAAAAGTACAAGCCTAATTAAAAAAATATGAACTTTAGGAAACATTCCTAAAGTTCATTAATTTCCATCCCTTCTTTTGTATCTTTTACTTCATATCCCTTTTCTTTAATTAAATCTCTTAGTCTATCTGATTCTGCCCAATTTTTTTCTTGTCTTGCTTGTTTTCTTTTTTCTATAAGTTTTAAGACATCTTCTGGAATTTCTATTTCTTTATTTTTTTCTTCTTTATCTATTTTAATTCCTAATACTGTGTCAAATTTTAATAATAATTCTGCAATCTCTGGTGATTTTTTAGGATATTTTATCACTTCCCATACAAAACTCATAGCTAAAGGCATATTCATATCATCATTAATGGCTTTATGGAATTCATTTTCTAATCTATCTAATTCTTTTTTATCTTCTTCATTTAGTATACCTGTTCCATTTTCATTTACTTGGTAACCATTTCTTAATCTTTCTAGTGATTTTGAAGCTGCTTCTATTCCTTCCCATGTAAAGTTTAATTTATTTCTATAACTAGATGTATAGCATAATAGCTTATATACCAAAGGATCATATCCTTTTTCTTTAATATCTCTTAGCAAATAGACATTTCCCAAGCTTTTTGACATTTTGCCACCATTGATTAACAAATATTCTCCATGTATCCAATAATTAGCAGGTATTTTACCACATACACCTTTACTTTGTGCAATTTCATTTTCATGATGTGTTGGTATTAAATCAATTCCTCCTGTGTGAATATCAAATTGTTCTCCTAAATGTTTTCTTGACATGGCTGAACATTCAATATGCCATCCAGGATAACTTGGTCCCCATGGACTATCCCATTTCATTAAATGATTTTCAGGTGCTTTTATCCATAAAGCAAAATCATATGGATTTTTCTTTTCTGGATCTACATCCACTCTTGCCCCTGCTTTTTGTTCCTCTACATTCAGATTAGATAATACTGGGTATTTATCTAATTTTGAAACATCAAAATAAATAGCCGTTGATGTTTCATATGCATATCCTTTTTCTACAAGTTCTTCTACATATTTTAACATTTCTGGAATATAATCTGTTGCTTTACAAATAATTTCAGGTATTTCAATATTTAAATCATTCAAATCATCAAAAAATAATTTGGTGTAATGCTCTGCTATTTCTAATGGAGTTTTATGTTCTTCTCTTGCTGATTTAATCATTTTGTCTTCTCCTTCATCTCCATCAGAAACTAGATGTCCTACATCTGTTATATTCATAACATGTTTAATTGTATACCCATTATATTTTAACATTCTTCTTAATACATCTTGAAATATATTGGTTCTCATATTTCCTATTGTTGCATCCTTATACACTGTTGGACCACATGAATATATCCTCACTTCTTTTTCGTTGATTGGCTTAAATACATTTTTTTCTTTTGTTAATGTATTATATAAATATATATCCATATTTCCTCCTTTTTTAAATTAAGATGTGAAATGATTTTTTTCACATCTTAATTATTTTCTCCATTTTATTATTGTGTTGTATTTCCATTTTCATTAGTTGTATTATCATCACCGGTTATTGTATTTCCATTTCCTGTTGTTGTATTATCCTTACCTGTTGTTGTATTTCCATTTCCTGTTGTTGTATTTCCTCCTGTTGTATTTGTAGTGTTTGTATTTGGTGTATTATTTACAGGCTTTTCCTCTTCTTTTGGTTTTGTATGTAATGTACAAGTTTCATTAATTCTTGTACCGGTTGAGCCTTTTCCGTTTACAGGTGTCCATAAATCTAATTCCTCTTTTGGAAGTACTGCACCATAATAATTTTGTCTTACTTCACAATATTGTGAACAATATTCTGTTGCTATTTTATTAGATTCTGTACATATTGTTTGACTTCCATGTCCTTCACATTGTTCAGGTAAATTATCTTGTGTAAAAATCTCTGTATATTTATTTGCACAACCTGTTGTTGCTATACAGCCTGTTGTTCTACATACAGATTGCTCTACAATACCACTTGGTCTTGTAAAAGTTGCGTTTTCTAATCCTTCATGGATTGTTGTCATAACATTATCCCAAATAACACCTGCTGGGTTATTTCCTGAATAATATACAGTTTCTGGTTGATCATATCCAAACCAAGTTGCTGCGGCATAATATGGTGTAAATCCACAAAGCCATCTATCGTAATCATCATCTGTTGTTCCTGTTTTTGCTGCAACATCCATTCCGCTAATTGCACAATATGTTGCTGTTCCTCCAGATTTTACTGGTTCTTGTAAGATAGATTTTACAATATACGCATTTTGTTCTGATATCACTCTTGTTTGTTCTTGTTTTGGTGTTAATACTGTATTACCACTAGAATCTACTACCTTTGTATAGAAGGTTGGTGTAATATATACACCATCATTAGCAATTGTTGCATATGCTGCTGCCATTTCTAATGGTGTTGCCCCATTGGTTGTTCCTCCTAATGCCAAAGACAAATCTGCATCTTGCTCTGCTGTAATGTGACTAAGTCCCATCTTATTTAAATATTCTATAGATTTACTTGGTGTTAATTCTCTCATTATTTTAACTGCTGGAACATTCAAAGATTTTGCAATAAAATATCGTATATTAACTGATTGATTGCTATATGTTCCACTTTGATTTTTAGGAATATAATTTCCTCCAAAGTCTGTCTGTTGGTCCATATATGCAGTTGCAGCTGTTATAACTTTTTCTTGTAATGCAGGTGCAATCACTGCTATTGGTTTTATTGAAGATCCTGTTTGTCTAACACTTTGTGTTGCTCTATTTAGACCTCTGCTTTCTGTTTTTTCTCCTAATCCACCAACAGTTCCTACTACATTTCCTGTCTTATAGTCAATAACCACCATAGCTGCTTGAGAATGATCATTCTTTTTTTCTCCTGTTTCACTATCAGTAGCTCTTCCTGCTACAATATATCTATCCTTATTAAATTCTTCCTCCATCTGTGTTTGAATATTGGTATCTACTGTTGAATAAATTGTAAGTCCACTACTATATACATAATTTTCAGCAAACTGTTCTGACCATCCTTTTTCTTCTATAAATTGGTCAATAACTTGATCCAACAAGGCTTCTGTATGATATGAGTATGAAGATGAAGTTGCAATATCTCCTTTTTGGAAATTTAATCCGTTATCCACTTCTGCTATTGCTGCATTATACTCATCTTGGCTATTAATATAGCCTAATTCATTCATTTTATTTAATGCTACTTTTGTTTGATTTTTTATTAATTCAGTATTGTCTTTACTCTCATCAAATGGGTTATATCTACTTGGCGAACTATTGATTCCTGCCATAAATGCACACTCTGCCAAACTCAAGTCTTTTGCACTTTTGTTAAAATAATATTCTGCTCCTAGCTCTACTCCATGTAGGTTTCCTTCTCCTCCAACATATAGTATATTTAAGTACAATTCTAGGATTTGGTCTTTTGATATCATTCTTTCTACTTGATATGCTTTTGCCCATTCTCTTACTTTTCTCATAATACCTGCTATTCCAGATCTTTCATCATCCTGGGTTATATTTTTTACCAATTGTTGCGTAATGGTACTTCCACCATATGAACTATTTCCTAATAAGGTTTGTAATATGGCTCCTGCTGTTCTTTTTAAATCCACTCCACTATGCTCGTAAAACCTCTCGTCCTCCATAGCCACATATGCTTTTGGCAAATAATCCGCCATATCTTCTAATGTAATAATTTTTCTTTTCTCATCACCACTTAAATTAGCAATGACGCCTCCATTTTGGTCTACAATAACAGAATTGGCTGTACCAATTGTTAATTCTTCTTTTGTGATTTCAAAATCATCTCCAAATAATCCAAAAAATACACCTGCTACAATTCCTGCACCTATAACACATAATAATAGGAACAGTAATATAAATATTCTTAATGCCATCATTAATTTTGGATGTCTTGAAGAAAACTTTCCGTCTTTATTCTTTCCTTTTTTTCCTTTATTTACTTTTGTTGTATCTACTCTTTTTGTTGCTCTAGGATCTCTTCTTGCATTACTTTTTCTTTTCTTCCTTTTTGCATTTTGCATTTTATATTTCCTTGTTTTATCATCATCACTATTTCTTCTGTTAGTACTTGGCATATTCTTACCTCCTTGCCAGATTTAAAAATCGACATCTACATTATATTATATTTTCTAAAAAAAGAAAAGTATTTCATAAAATTTTTAAGAAAACCTTAAGTTCTTCATATAACTGTATTAACAGCAATTAATTGCTTGATTTTGACATGATCTTTTTTTATTTTTTTCCATATTTCTTCAATTGGTTGATTTTGATATTGCTTTGCTTCATATAAATCCTTTGCATAAAATTCATTTAACTCATCTTCTTTCCAAGAAATTTCATAATCATTGATATTTAATCCATTAAATCGTTTGTCTTTTATTATCACATTTCCTCTAAAGTTAATAATGATTGCTTCACTATTTATTGTATATTTATTAATTAATTCAGTAGGAAAATCTAAATTTAAAATAATATTGGTTTTAGATAATATTTTTCTCTTATTATTTCCTACATGAATAAGAATCCCATATACTTCTGAAATTTCATTTTCAATATTTTTAAATTTATGTATATGATTTGTCACTATTTTTATACGTTTATACTTTTGAACCAGCATTTTTATTGCATATATTGCTAAATCAGATATATCATTTAATAAAATTCCAATTTGCATACTTTCTTCGTTAATTTCTAATTTTTTCACCACATATTCTAAAACATCTAAAATCAATATTTGAAACAACCATCTTCCATCTACAATTTCATAATTATAAGAATACAAATAATTTACATAGTCCTTCTGTTGTTTTATTCTTTTACTTAATACTAACTTTTTACTATTGGTCTTATCTAAAATTCTTTTTGTTTTATTTGCTAATTGATAGGCTGTTTTTTCATCCAAACTTGTCTTTTTAATCGGTAAAATAATCATATTATTTTCTAATTTTACAATATGTAACCATTCTGTAATTTTACTGGGCTTGTCATTTTCTTTTATATAATACATAAAATCACCTCATATACTTTTCTATTTTAAGTATATTAAGGTGATTTTTCTTATATGACAATATCTCTTTTTAAAAGGTGATCTTTCACAATACCAATTCCTATAAATTGTTGGTTATGATATATTTTATAAATCCCCTCTTTTAAATTAAAGGTTAATTTTACACCATTTAAAAACAGTTGTAATTTTTTTTCATTTAATTCAATCATTTCTAAATCTTTAAATAAATCTTCAATTGTGATAACATGCTCTTCAATAGTTTGTTCATTCAAATCTTCAATTAATATTGCTTGTTCTATGGAAAAGGCTCCAACTTTAGTTCTTTGTAACTCTTTCATATAGCCTATTGTTCCCATTTTTTTAGCTATGTCTTCACATAAACTCCTAATATATGTTCCTTTTGAACAACTCACCTCAAATTGAAGTTCACGACGTTCTTTATTTATTTTTAACAATTTTATATTATATATAGTTATTTTTCTTGGCTCAATTTCTACCTCTTGTCCCTTTCTCGCATATTCATATAGCTTTTTTCCTTTTACCTTAATAGCAGAATAAATAGGTGGAATTTGCATTTGTTCTCCTAAAAAACTTTCTAAAACAGCTTTTACACACTCTTCATTTAAAAGCTTTTCATCAACATTTCCTTCTTCTAAGATTTCTCCTTCTTCATCTCCTGTACTCTTTTTTATACCTAATTTTAAAAGGACTATATATGTTTTATCATGATTCATTAAATACTTAGAACACAATGTTCCTTTTCCAATTAGTAATGGCAATACCCCTGTTGCTAGTGGATCTAATGTTCCTGTATGTCCTACCTTTTCTCCTGTTATTCTTTTAACTTTTGCAACTATATCATGTGACGTATATCCTTTTGATTTATTAACAATTAATACTCCATTCATACTTGACCTCATTACATTTTAAATACTCTATAAAATTCTTTGGCATTTTTGTCTTGACAGCAATCTGCAATTTCTTCTATATATGCATTATATTTTATAACATCTACTTGTTTATAATTCCATACTTCTCTAAATATTCCTTTGAATTTTTCTATTTGTTTCTTTTCCATTTCCGAATCTAGTATTGGATTGATATCATTCCATTCCGCATCCTTGACATCTTTATTAAATTTTTTTGAAAATTCTGCCTTATTCATTATTTGAATCGTTAAATCATTCAAATTCACACAAGCAAATTCAACTTCCTTTTTCTCTGAAACATCTATATCATCTTCTTGATAATACACACTATATATACTTTTTGACTTTCTTCTAACAAAGATAATATATTTATCTTGTCGTTCTAAAATAATAAGTGGAAATTTCCCTAAATCATATTCTGGAGGCTCTGTATAGGCTCCAACAGCCATTTGAATTTCAGAAAAAAATCGTTTCCAATAGATTTCCTCCTCTATTTTCTGTTGTATAAAAATTACGATATCTTTTAATTGTTTTACTTCTTTTTGAGTTATTTTATCTTCATATCCTACATTGTTATATGCAATAAAATCCATGATCTCCAAATAGGCGTCTAAAAAATTGTTGTTTTTTATTTCTTTTTCAATATTCTTTAAACTCTCTAATTGCTTATGGCTGAAATCATATTCAGAATTATCAAACCAAGCATTATTTTCATCTATATATGTAATTACAAAGTTACATTTTTCATATATTTCTATTAATACACTGTTTTTTTCTATATTTTGAATACCTAATGACATGTTATCCAACAATTGTTTCCTTATATTTTCCATTTTTTCTGGTAATCTCCTTACACTTTTTATTAGTAAAATTTTATTTTATTTCTTTAATTTTGTCAATTCCTTTTTAGATATCAATTCCTCCTTCTAATGTATTGGTAACAAAATAAAAAGCAGTAAAATATCATCATCTAATATTTTTACTGCTTTGTTATCATATATATGATATATATTTTTATACTAAAAAATTTACCTTATATTACTTTTTTAATTTCTTTCAACAATTTTTCTTTTACTTGTTCAACTGTTCCTGATACCACTGCACCTGCTGCTCTTGGATGACCTCCTCCGCCAAACACATAACAAATATCTGAAACATTAATATTAGAACCATTTCCTGTTCTCATAGAAACTTTATATAAATTTTCTTCTTTTTCACGTATAAAAACGGATACTTTGACTCCTTCTATACTTCTTCCATTCTCAACAATACCCTCATGGTCTCCTGGTTCTGCATTTACTTCTTCTTCATCTTTTTTATTAATATATGTAAAAGCAACTTTTCCATCCTCTAAAAGTTCTAAACGATTTGTCGCTCTTCTTAATAATTCAAAATTAGATTTTGTTCTTGTTTCTAATACTCTTTGATAAATATCAGATACATTGACACCTTTTCTTAATAATTCTGCTGTGAATTCAAAAGTTTCAGATGTGACACTAGAATATTTAAATCCACCTGTATCTGTTATAATTCCTGTTAATATACAGCTTCCTATTTCTGCATCAATTTCTATATCAAAATATTCAAACATACCTGCTAAAATTTCACAACAAGCAGGTGATACAGGATTTACAAAATTCAAATCTCCAAACATTGTATTAGTGCTATGATGATCAATAACAATTGTTTTTTTAGCCTTTTCAAAATATTCTCTTCCCACTAATCTCTTTAAATCTGTGCAATCTAAAGAAATTGCTAAATCATATTTTTCTATATCTGAACTTGTTTTTACTTTATTAGCACCTGGTAAAAACGCGAATGTTCTTGGAAATTCTTTTACAATGACATCTGCTTCTTTCCCCATTTTCTTTAATGCTAAATACATAGATAACATACTTCCAATGGCATCTCCATCAGGTGTTTCATGTGCCATAATTACGATTTTCTCTGCATGTTCAATTTCTACTAAAATTTCATCTAATGTCATCTTTTATCCCTCACTTTTCTCATTTTCTCCATTTTCTTTTTTAGGCATTATTTCCTTTAATATAGAATCTATTCTTGATCCATATTCTATAGAATCATCCAATTCAAAGATTAATTCAGGTGTATTTCTTAGATTTACTCTTTTTGCTAATTCACTTCGAATATATCCTGATGATTTTTTTAATCCTGCTAATGTATCCTTTATATTTTTTGAATTTAAAATACTTACATAAACTTTCGCAAATTTCAAATCATTTGTAACTTTTACTTTTGTTACACTGATTAACCCTGTAACATTTGGATTTTTTAATTCATATCCAATAATTTGACTAAGCTCTTTTCTATATTCTTCATCAATTCTTCCTAATCTAGGATTATTTTTTCCTTGCATTTACTTTCTCTCCTTTATAAAGTGATTTCTTCTTGTTGTTTTCTTTCTAATTTATTGTAAATTTCAAACTTTAACATATCATCTTTTATAAAATTCACTTGTTTCATATTGTTGCATTTTAAAGCCTCTAAATATTCTTGTCTTAATTCTCTTCTCTTTTTTATTTTAGCTTGTTCTCTTTCTTCTTCCTGTTTTTGATATTCTTCTATTTTTCTAATTCCTTTTCTAACTCTTTTCTTCTCAGCCTTCATTTGCCTTGATTCTTCATTTTTATCTTCTACTTTTTTATTTTTACTTTCAGCTATTCTTCTAGCTTCTCTTATTTGTCTTTCAACTTTTTTAGAATATTTACTCAAAAGAGGTTCATCTCCTTTTCTTTATTTAGGAAAAAAGGAAAATACTATTTTCCTTTTTATCTCTTAATTTCCTCCATAACATATACCTCAATAATGTCTCCCTCTTTAATGTCGTTATAGTCTTCAATCTGCATTCCACATTCAAAACCTTTTGTAACCTCTTTTACGTCATCTTTAAATCTTTTTAAGGTTGCTAAATGTCCATCATGGATAACAATATTATCACGAATAACTCTTACACCTGCATTTCTTTCTACTTTTCCGTTTAATACATAAGCACCTGCAATAGTTCCTACATTAGAAATTCTAAATGTTTGTCTTACTTCTACATTTCCGATTACTTTTTCTTCATATTTAGGTGCTAACATTCCTTTCATAGCAGCTTCTACATCTTCTATAGCTTGATAAATAACAGAATATTGTTTAATTTCAACTTCTTCTTTTTCTGCCATTTCTTTTGCTGTATGATCTGGTCTTACATTAAATGCAATAATTATGGCATTAGATACTTTTGCAAGTGTTACATCTGATTGATTAACTGCTCCTGCTGCACTATGGATAACTTTTACTCTAACTTCTTCATTTTGTAATTTTTCCAAAGATTGTTTTACAGCTTCCACAGATCCTTGTACATCTGCTTTTACAATTAAGTTTAGTACTTTTAGTTTTCCTTCTTCCATTTGGCTAAATAAATTGTCTAACGTTACTTTTGTCACACTATTAATTGCTTTTTCTCTTGCTTGACGTTTTCTTCTTTCTATCAAATGTTTTGCCATTTTTTCATTTTTAACTTCATAGAAAGTATCTCCCGCTTCTGGTACATCTGTTAATCCCATGATTTCAACTGGTGTTGATGGACCTGCTGATTTTACTTTTTTACCTTTATCATTTACCATTGCTCTGATTCTACCAATTGATGAGCCAACCACAATGGTATCTCCTACATCTAATGTTCCTCTTTGTACCAACATAGTTGCAATCGCACCTCTTGCTTTATCTAGTCTTGCTTCTATAACTGCACCTTTTGCTTGTTTGTGTGGATTTGCCTTTAATTCTAATACATCTGCTTCCAATAATACCATTTCTAATAATTGGTCTATATTTTGATGTTTCTTAGCAGAGATTGGAACATAAATGGTATCTCCACCCCATTCTTCTGGTACTAACTCATAAGCCATTAATTCTTGTTTTACTTTATCAATATTAGCATCTGGTAAATCGATTTTATTAATTGCAACAATAATTGGAATACCTGCTGATTTTGCATGGTTAATAGCTTCTATGGTTTGAGGCATAACACCATCATTTGCTGCAACAACTAAGATAGCAATATCTGTAATTTGTGCACCTCTTGCACGCATTGCTGTAAATGCTTCATGTCCTGGTGTATCTAAGAAAGTAATTTCTCTATCATTAATTTTTACCATATAAGCACCAATGGCTTGTGTAATTCCTCCTGCTTCTCCTTCAATAACATTGGTTTTTCTAATAGCATCCAATAATGAAGTTTTACCATGATCTACATGTCCCATAACAACAACAACTGGTGGTCTTGGTTGTAAATCCTCTTCTCTATCTTCAGATTCATCAAATAAAATATCTTCCTCTGTTACAGTTTCCTTCTTTGTTGCTGTAATACCAAATTCTTGAGCTATTAAATATGCTGTATCAAAATCAATTTCCTGATTAATGGTTGCCATAACCCCAAAGCCTAATAACTTTTTAATAACTTCTGCTGTTGTCTTTTTCATTTCTGCAGCTAAATCTTTTACCGTAATCGTTTCTGGAATTTCTATATCGGTTAATTTAAAGATTTTTTGTTTTGTTCTTTCTTCTTGATTTTGATTTTTCTTTTTCTTTCCTCTTCTGCCTCTTTCTGTTGTTAGATCATAATAATCTAACATACCTCCTTCTTGATCATCAAACATATTGGATAATTGATTTGCTGTTTTTAGTGTTTTTAATTTTCCTTCATCAAAGTTACCATTATTAGAATTTCTTCTATTCTTCGCTTTTTTAGTATTTTTGTTTTCATCAAATTTATTATTATTTTTTTGTTTATCAATACTCTTATTATATTCTCTAACGTTTTCTTTCTCTACAACCTCTGTTGCCATGATATTTTTTATATTTTTCTCAATACCTTTTTCATCTAATGGCCTTTTTCCATATCGATCATTATTATTGGCATTTCTATTATTGAATTTATTATTATTCCTATTAAAGTTTGTACTATTATTAAAGTTATTGTTTCTTCTTTGATTATTAAAATTAGTATTCCTATTTTGAGAATTATTATTAGTATTATGATAATTTACTTTTACATTTCTAGTTTCTGTTTTCATATTCTTATTTTCTTCAACCTTTTCTGCAACTTTGTTAAATTTTTCTTCTTGAACAGTATGCACATTTTTCTCTTTCTTCTCATGTTCTGGTTGCTCTACAACTGTTTCTTTTTTTACTTCTGTTTTTTCCTCTTTTACCTCTTCCTTTTTAGGTTCTTCCTTTTTCAATCCAAATAATTCACTTACAGTCATTGGTTTATTAGGTTTATTTCTATAGACAATATTATAGTCTTTATTCGCTTTTCTTTCGACAAAACCAATATTGCTATTTCTTTTTTCTTCTTTTTTTACAACTTCTTTTGCTTTTTCAGACTCATCTTCTGAGATAATCACTTCTCTTCTTATAATAACAGGTGTTTCCTTTTTATTTTCTTTTTTAGTTCCTTTATTCTCTACAGTCTTTTTTTGTTTAGAAGATTGTTTCAAAATTTCCTCCTCTATTTTCTTTGCTTCTTCCTCTTCTATTCCACTTAGATGACTTTTTGCCTCAATATTCAATTTATTTGCTATCTCTAATACCTCTTTACTTGTTAAATTTAATTTTTTTGCAATTTCATGTATTTTTATCTTACCCAATAGCTTCACCCCCATTATTGATTTTTTCTATTTCTCTCGATAAATTTATATCCTGTATACCAAGTATTGCCTTATTGTTTTTTCCTATTGTTTTGCTTAATGTTTCTATATCTGCTATTTGTATGATTGGTATCTGAAATTCATTACATATTTTCTTAAATTTATCTTTTGTTCTATCTGATGAATCCTCTGCTACTATAACTAATTTTACAATTCTTTTTTTTATTCCATTTTCGACACTATCTGCTCCAAAAGACACTTTTCCAGCTTTTGCAGATAGTCCAATTAAACCTAATATCTTTTTATTTATCAAGAATGACACCTCTTAAACTTTCATAAATTTCTTCTGATATCTTTGTATCTAGAACTCTTTCTAGTCTTTTAGACTTTACTACTTTTTCTAAACAGTTTATGTCATCACAGATGTAAGCACCTCTTCCTGCCATTTTTCCTGTTTTATCTACTTTTATTTCATTGTCTTTATTTTTAACAATTCTAATTAACTTGTTTTTATCTTTTTTTTCATTACATCCCATACAAGTTCTTTGTGGTATTTTTTTCACTCAAAAACCCCCTTTTATTGTATGTTTCAAAAATTTAATTATTCTTCTTTTCCCTCTTGTTCTTGTTCCTTTTCTGCATTCATTAACATTTCTCTAAATTGCGTTTCTGATTTAATATCAATTTTCCAATTTGTTAATTTAGCAGCTAATCTTGCATTTTGTCCTGATTTTCCAATAGCAAGTGATAATTGATCATCTGGAACAATGACTTGTGCAAATTTTTCTTCTTCTTTTATATCCACTGCTAGTATTTGTGCTGGTAATAATGCTGAAGATATATAGATTGATGGATCTTCATTCCATTCAATAACATCTATTTTTTCTCCATTTAATTCATTAATTACATTTTGTATTCTAACACCTTTTTGTCCTACACAAGAACCAACTGGATCAATATTTGGATCTGGAGAATATACTGCTACTTTACTTCTATATCCTGGATCTCTTGATACACTTTTAATTTCGATAACCCCTTCATATATTTCTGGTATTTCAAATTCTAATAATTTTCTTACAAAATCTGGATGGCTTCTAGAAACAATAACCTGTGGTGCTCCTTTTGCTCCTCTTTCTACATCTAGCACATATCCTTTTATCTTATCATTGACTCTATATTTTTCTGTTGGTACTTGTTCTTTTGTTGGCATAATTCCTTCTAATCTACCTAAGTCCATTACCACAATATTTTTATCTGCTTTTTGGATAATTCCTGAAACAATTTCTCCTTTTCTATCATTGAATTCTGTATAGATAATTTCTCTTTCTGCTTCTCTTAATTTTTGAATAATAACTTGTTTTGCAGTTTGTGCTGCTATTCTTCCGAAATTTCTTGGAACAATTTCTACTTCTACTGTATCTCCAACATTCACATCTTTATTTATTTTCTTTGCATCTTCTAAATTAATTTCTAATGCTGTATCTTTAGCATTTTCCACAACTTCTTTTATAGAATACACATGTGTTGCACCTGTTTGTGGATCCATTACCACCTTAACATTATCTAAAGCATCAAAGTTTCTTTTATATGCTGTAAGTAATGCTGTCTCAATTGATTCTAATAGGTATTCTTTTTTAATTCCTTTCTCATTTTCTAATTCCTCTAAGGCCAATATTAATTCCTTATTGTCTATTGCTGGTTCCTTTGCTTTACTCTTGCTTTTCATTTTCCTTCCTTCCTTTCTATTCCCAATGATATACTGTTTTGATTTGTGCTATGTTTTTTCGCTCGATTTTTATATCATCTTCTAATATGATACATTCTTCATCAAAATCCTTTAATATTCCTTGATATTCTTTATTTCCTAATGTATCTTTTTTAAATAATTTAATAGCAATTTCTTTTCCTTTATTTTGTTCTAAATGTTTATCTTTCCTTAACACCCTTTCTATTCCAGGTGATGATACTTCTAAGAAATATTGCTCTTTGATATAATTTGCTTCA
Organism: uncultured Clostridia bacterium; assembly: GCA_944388795.1. Classification (GTDB taxonomy): domain Bacteria; phylum Bacillota; class Clostridia; order TANB77; family CAG-508; genus CAG-269. The sequence goes on along the minus strand of CALXKD010000007.1, from coordinate 40,106 downwards.
TCTAGTAAATCTGATATCTCATCATTTACTTTTTCACAATCCTTTAAATCGATTCCTTCTGGTTTATCAATATAGATTCTTAGGAAATAGTTTTTTCCTTCTTTTGCATATTCTACATCATATAAGTCATACCCTATGTTTTCTATTTTTTCTTTTAATAGGTTTTCTACTTTTTCTTCTATATTTGCCAAGAAGTTTTCCTCCTTTTTTCAAAATTTAAGAGTGGGATTTGTTCCCACTCTCTCGCTCTTGTTGTTTTCCTTATATATTATACCCACTTTTTACCAAAAATGCAAGGTTTTTTCAAATTTTTGTTTAATATTTTTGTATTTTTAATGATATTACTATCACTTAAAAAAATTATTTATAAATACCTTATTCCACTATCCTATACCCATCATCAACTTTTTCAAGTTGCACATCTGCCTTTAAACAAACAATTGGGCGGAATCCCTGATGTGTTCCAAAAATTCCATCACTATCCACTTGACCATTTGAATCAACCCTCATAATAAACTGTGCTACAGCTGATGGGGAAGCTAACCAGATTCCTCTGGTATTACCTTGCCTTAAAATATATGTTGTATCTTGTGTAATTACTGTATAATTATATCCCGTAGTCCAACTGTTTCCCCCATTATTACTAATCCTATACCCTGTTTTATTAATTGATTCTACTGACTTCCCTTCACTATCTTTTGAAGTTTCATTACTTTCTAAACTTCCTGCTAAATAATTGGTTCCATATTTTTTATTATATGATTTAAATAATAATTCTATAGTAGGTCCACCTATAGCAAAATCGGCTTTGCTCGTTTTAAATTTATTCCATACGCTCGTATCGCACATATATGCTACTACTTTCATATTATTATCTGTGCTACTTACATGATTATATGTTAAATATTCGTAATATGCTCCATTTAAATATCTAGTTTCTTCAGCTACATCATCTGATCCATTTGGATAATCTCCTAATATATTTGTAACTTCTACTGAATATGGATAACTTCCTTTATTCAATGTATGATTATTTTTTGATGCTGGTATGCTTTCTACACTTATATAATTGCTAGATATTAAATATATGTGTTCTTCAGATTCATTTCCTACTTTTCCTGTATAATATATTTGCCAATCTGATTTTTGACTTTCTCCTCCATCTGCCACATCGATATCTGAATAGTTTATTACATACTTCCCATAATTTTCACTTGTTATTTCAGATGCCAATAAGCCTTCCTTTTCAATTACATCTCCATCTTGATTAACAATATATTTTCTTTTACTTGGAAACTCACATATAAAATTATTTCCAGATTGTGTCACTTCTACATCATAATCTATTAATTCTTCTTGTAATGTTTCTTGTTTAATATAACCATATTTATCTTTTCCCATTGTAACCACAGTTGCTTGTTCTACTATTTCTTTTTCTTCACTAATCTCTGTTTCTTCTTTAGCTGTCCCTGCATTTCCTATAATCCCATTATCTCCTGTTATTGCAGTTATGGTAATTCCTGCTAAAATTAATAAAATAATCACTGTAATCACTAATGCAATTAATGTAATTCCTGTATTTTGTTTTCGTTTCACTACTTTTCCTCCTTTGTATTGCTTAAAGTTGAGTACTCTAAGAATTTACTTTTTTATAGAAGTATTGAAACGATAACTTTTTTTAATGCATAATAAAATATTTTAACAATTTTTTTGTTTAAGATTTTCTTTTTCTTTTATTGACTTTATGATATTTTATTGGTATTATGAATATGAAAAAATTTTCTTAGAGTACTCAACTCTAAGAAAATTTTTATTTTTTTCTATTAATCATTTATATATAATTGTAAATTTCCTTTTTGATATTCTTCCATAATTCTCATATTAATTTCATTTTGTACATCTCTTGCTTTTTTAGGATGTACCAAATATCTTAAATACATTTCTATATGAGATCTTTCTATTTTTATATAAATAATAGGATCTAAATTATTATAATAAATTCTATATTCTAGAATTGCTTCATCAACAGCATCTTCCATTTTCTTTGGAATTTCTTTTAATGTTTCATTGTCAAATACAATTTCATATAAAATTTCTTCTGTTTTCTTAATATCTGCATCTAATGAAACATCTACCTTTATTTCATCCCATATGTATTTAAACACTTTAGTATAATTTTTTAGTGTTTTAGTAAAGATATATGAATTTGGTATATGAATAATTCTTCCTGTACTTTGTTCACCATATACTCTTTTACCAATTTCTAATATTTCAAACCCTAATGCATGTTTACTGATAACATCTCCCATAACATCATCAATTTCAATTCTATCTTCAATTTCAAAAGGTCTATTAATGTTAATATACATACCAGCAAAAAAGTTAAATATAATTTCTCTTATTGCAATGGTTAAACCTGCTGATATGAAACTAATCAGTGTAATGATTCCTGATAGTTTTTCTCCCCAAAGAAGAAAAACTAATATAAAAGAGATTGCTGTTAATATAATTCGAATTTTTCGGTTTCTAAAAAATTTCTTTTTATCGTTTACAGGTAAATTGGAATATATTTTTTTAATAATAGATTTTATAATTCCAAAAACGAAAAATATTAATATGGTAAGTATCGTTAATTTTATATATTCACTATCAATCCCTGTAATCCTTCCTAAATATACTGAAAAATCTGTTATATACTCCATAAATTCCTTCTTTCTATATATTATATTTTTTATTATATTTCTTATTTTTTATTTAATGCAAAAGAGTTGTATATTTTATACAACTCCCCTATATTTTAATATGTTATTTTCATAAAATCAATATTATTCTTTATTTTCTTCTGTTTTTGTTTCAGCTAAATCTTTCATTGTTAAATTAATTCTACCTTGGTCATCAATATCTGTTACTCTTACAGTTACTTTATCTCCCACATGTAATACATCTTCTACATGTTTAATTCTATCTTTAGAGATTTGAGAAATGTGTAATAGTCCTTCTTTTCCTCCACATCCCAAATCAACAAATGCTCCAAAGTTCATAATTCTAACAACTTCCCCATAATAGATTCCATCTACTTCTACATCTCTTACAATATCCTCTATCATGTCTAATGCTTGTTCTGCTTTTTTATTGTCATTTGAGTAGATAAATACTTGTCCATCTTCTTCAATATCGATTTTTACGCCTGTTTCTTCAATAATTTTATTAATTGTCTTTCCACCAGTTCCAATAACGTCTTTAATTTTATCTACTTTGATTTGTGTACTTACAATTCTTGGTGCATATGGAGAAATATCTGCTCTTGGTTTATCTAATACTGGAAGCATAACATCTTCTAATATATGTTTTCTTGCAATTCTTGTTTTTTCAAAAGCTTCTTTGATAATATCATAAGATAATCCATCTACTTTGATATCTACTTGAATCGCTGTAATTCCTTTTTCAGTTCCTCCCACTTTAAAGTCCATATCACCAAAGAAATCTTCAAGTCCTTGAATATCTACTAACATTACGTAGTCATTTTCATCTTCTGGGTTTGTAACCAATCCTGTTGAAATACCTGCAACTGGTCTTTTGATTGGTACACCTGCATCCATTAATGCCAATGTACTGCCACAAATACTTGCTTGTGAAGTTGAACCATTTGAAGATAATACTTCAGATACCACTCTAATGGCATATGGGAATTCTTCTTTTGATGGAATCACTGGAACCAATGCTTTTTCTGCTAAAGCTCCATGACCGATTTCTCTTCTACCAGGTCCTCTTGAAGTTCTTGCTTCCCCAACACTATATCCTGGGAAGTTATAATGATGCATATATCTTTTTGATTCTTCTGTATCAATTCCATCTAATACTTGTTCTTCACTAATCATTCCTAATGTTGCAACTGATAAGACTTGTGTTTGTCCTCTTGTAAATAAAGCACTTCCATGTGTACGAGGTAATAATCCTACTTCACATGATAAAGGTCTAATTTCATCTAATGCTCTTCCGTCCACTCTCTTATGCTCATCAAAAATTAAATGTCTAACACATTTCTTTTCTAATTTGTAGATTGCTTCTCCTAAATCACCTTTATGTTCTTCAGCTACTTCTTGTCCAAATTTTTCTTCATAGCTGTTTGCTATTTTTTCTGTTAATTCTGAAATGTTATTATCTCTTGTTTCTTTATCTACTTCTTGAACAGCTGTTAGCATATCTTCTTTGAAATTGGTTTCTACAAATTCGTAAATATCTTCTGGTACTGCAAATGATTTGTATTCAAATTTTGGTTTTCCAATTTCTTCTTTCATTTTTTCAATGAATTTACAGATTTTCTTGATTTCTTTATGACCTTCTTCAATTGCTTGTAACATCACATCATCTGGTACTTCATTTGCTCCTGCTTCAATCATAGCAATTTTCTTTTCTGTTCCTGCAACTGTTAAAGTTAAATCACTTTTTTCTCTTTGTTCTTCTGTTGGGTTGATGATGATATTTCCATCAACTAATCCAACATTTACTGCTGCTGTTGGTCCACCAAATGGAATATCTGATATAGATAATGCTGCTGAAGCACCAATCATTGCTGCCACTTCTGGTGAATTATCTTGGTCAACACATAGAACAGTTGCCACAACAACTACATCATTTCTAAAGTCCTTTGGAAATAAAGGTCTTAAAGGTCTATCAATTGCTCTTGATGTTAAAATTGCCTTATCACTTGGTTTTCCTTCTCTTTTGATAAAACTTCCTGGTATTTTTCCTACTGAATATAATTTTTCTTCATAATCTACTGAAAGTGGGAAAAAGTCAATTCCTTCTTTTGGTTCTTTAGAAGCTGTAACATTGACCATAACAACAGTATCTCCATATCTAACCAATACACTTCCATTTGCTAATCCTGCCATTTTACCTGTTTCAAAAACAAGTTTTCTTCCTGCTAATTCTGTTTCATACGTTTTAAACATAAAAAATCCTCCTAAATTAAATAAATTTGCACCATTTACAAACTTTAGTAAACTTAATTTAGATGGTAACCTCTATAATGTATTATTTGCTTTTTCATAATATATTATACAAGCTACTTACCTAATCTCAAGTTTACTAAAATTTTTTTAAAGCCCGATTATACACCGGGCTTATTTAAAATTATTTTCTTATTCCTAATTTTTCAACGATTGTTCTATATCTATTGATATCTTTTTTAGCTACGTAGTTTAATAGGTTTCTTCTTTTTCCAACCATTTTTAGAAGTCCTCTTCTTGAATGGTTATCTTTTTTGTGAACTTTTAAGTGTTCTGTTAATTCATTAATTCTTTCTGTTAAAAGAGCGATTTGAACTTCTGGTGAACCAGTATCATTTTCTTCTCTTTTATATGTGTTAATGATTTCTTGTTTTCTTTCCTTTGTCATCGTTTACACCTCCTATTTTTTTGTTTTCTCCTTTAACTGAGCTTAAGATTTGGTGCTTATCTATAAGCTAAGTAAAAGGTATGTTGTTTTCCAACATACCTATTTTACTATATATTTGTAAATTTTTCAAGTCTTATTTTTGAAATTTCATTATTTCCAGTTATTTTTCACGCATCTATTTCCCATTCTGTACATGAATTTACTTGATTTCCAGTTTCTTTTAACTGAATATTTTTATCTAGATATACGATTGGCATAATATTATTAGATGAGCTTAAATATGGATTTCCTGCATAAAGTACATCACCTCTTCCAACCACTCCAATACCATTATTTGCCACTGCATGAAAGCCTATAGCTCCTGTATCGGTAAATGTTCCTCCTCCCAATGTATACCTAGATGCAAGCCAATACTGTTTTCTATTGGAAAACAATACAGAATATTCTCTACTACTTGTAGTGATTCCTTTCATATCTCCAGTTGATGACTCTGTTAATGTCGTTGCATAATATCCATAATATGTACTTATTAAGGTAATACTTTCTCCTATAGCTAATTCCTTATAATAATTCTTGCTATTTTCATCATAATATCTAAATAAGTTATATCCAAAACGCCCTGTACTTCCATTTTTTCCTTGTAATGTTGTATATTCAGGTGCTTTAGCACATATTACTTCATTTAGATATTCTCCTATTTCTCCTTCTCTATAAACAGTTCCATCACCTGTATTTGTTGGGTCATATCCTGTAATTTTATTTATATCTTCTATCGTCATTGTTCTTACAGAAATAGCACCTATTCCATGTCCATAAATTTCACAAATATTTTCCATTTCCTCTACCCCATAACAATATCCTGTTGCACTACATAGAGAAAGTCCTGTTGATTCAGTTGATTGAATAGGCGTCGTTGGAACTAACATTAAATTGTCTCCTGTAGCATTATGGTCAACACCTAATAGTCTCCATGTCGTTTCATAACTACTACTAAAACTTTGTCCTTCTCCACTACTAACTCCTGTTTTTTCTGCTTCAGCAGTATATGTATATTCTCCATTATCATTTGCATCATAAGCTATATAATCTCCTGTTTGTAAGGTAACTTCTCCATTTGTTACATAATTGTTTCCATCTTCATCACTTGTTTCCCACCATGTCATATCCCTTACATTTCCATCTTTATCTACTACATAATTTCTTTTACTTTCTACAAATAGTACTTTTATAACTTCTCCCTCATCTGTTGTTTTTGTCTTTCCTTCATCTGTTTCTTTGTCTAGTTCACTTTGTAATTCACTTTCTTCTATGTTTCCATATTTGTTATTTCCCATTGCCTGTACAGTCGCTTTTTCTACTATTTCTCTTTCATTGGCTATTTCTGTTTCTTCTTTTGCTTGTCCTGCATTTCCTATTATTCCATTATCTCCTGTTATCGCACTTATGGTGACCCCTGCTAAGATTAGCAAAACAATAATGGTAATCACTAATACCATTAATGTAATTCCTTTTTGTTTTTCTATTCTTGTTATCTTTTTCATTCTTTTTACCTCTTTTCCTTTGTTTTTCTAATTTTTATGAATTTTACATTTTCTTTTAGTATCCTACTTAAGGTAAAAAGAAAAAAGCAAGAATAACTTGATTTCATCATAAAAACAAGTTATTCTTACTTTTATTTTTCTACTATTTCTTATTTTTTTATTATTTATGTAAAACTTTTCTATCTATTGACTTTATAGTTTTTTATTGATATTATATTTTTAGTTTTAATCTTTGAGTAGGATACTCTAGGATTTTTTTATATAAATCTATATTAAATTTTATCTAAAATTTCTTTTAATCTCGAATGTTGTTTTGTTAAGTATAAATATCCAATTAAAGCTTCGAAAGCTGTAGCATACATATATTCTTGTACATTCGAATTTTTAGGCAAATGATGATTTTGTGTATTTCTTCCTCTTCTTACTATATCTTTTTCTTCATCAGTTAATGTTTCGTAGATCTCATTTAACTTTTCTGCTTGACTTTTTGCTTTTACATATTTAATAGCCTCTATATGTAATTTATGAGGTTTTAAATTTGTTTCATTAATTAATTTATTTCTTACATACAGTTCAAATACAGCATCTCCAATATATGCCCATGTTAATGGTGACATTAATTCTACTTCTTGTTTTGTTCTGTCTATTTTTAAGAATTCTTCCATTTCATTTTTTCCTTTTCTCTCTTATTTTATTAATTATTATATTTCATCTTACTATGTTTTATTATTTTGCAACACTATGTGAGTCTGTCCATCAGTTTTATATATTATTTATATTACGACACTCGCTACAAACTAAAAATTTGTATGATATCTTTACAATTTTTTTCTGCCTCTTCAATACATGCTGATAATGTTAATAATTTTTTCTTCTGTTCCATCTTTTCTATAACCCTTTCAACTGATTCTTCATATGATACACCTCTTAATCCAAGTTCATGAAGCCAAATTAAAGCCCCTTTTACAGTAACAAATTTAAAACATTCTGCATTTTTTACTACCTCTGCTACTAGCGATGTTGCTTTAATAGCATTATGATGTGCCTCGATTGAATTTAAAATCACTTTTTGATTTTCCTCTGATACACCCCACTCCTCTAAATACTTTTTAGAAAACTCTGCACTTAATTGTGGATGTTTTTTTTGAATTTCTCCTTTATATACACGACTAAAAACAGTATGTTGCAAATATAATGATATTAATACTAAATCTTTATTTACATTATATTGATTAGCCAATTCTTCTCCTTTTTCGATTGCAATTTCAGTTAATCCCCATGCAGGAGCTTTATTCTTTTTGGTCTGCTCATACATTAATTCTTTAGCTTTTTTTACTACTTCTTCCATTATCCATAACTCCCTATAAGTTTCTATATGATTTTTATTAAGCTTTTTCCAATGTTATTCTTCCTATCTTCCCATTTTTAAATTCATCTAATATAATTCTTGCTGTTTTTTCTTCATCAATATTACCACCAGAAATGATACAACCTCTTTTTTTACCGATTGCTAAAAAGATTTCATAAATATTCTCATTTTCTGGTCTTTCTTCATTTTCTAATTGTTCATGGATATATTCTTCTGTTAACTTATATCTTTCGCATAATTGTTTTGGATAATTTTCTATTAAAAATTTTACTAAATAATAGGCAATTTCTGTTCTTTGTAAAATATCATCTTTTATGGTTCCTGTAAATGCAAGATGTAAGGCTACTTCTTCACTTTCAAATTTAGTCCACAACACACCTGGAGTATCTAACAACTCAATTTTTTCATTAATACGAATCCATTGTTTTTGTTTGGTAACACCCGGCTTATTTCCAACACCAGCAGATGTTTTTTTAGATATTCTATTGATAAATGAAGATTTTCCTACATTTGGTATTCCTAACACCATTGCTTTAATTTTTCTTCCAATTCTTCCTTTTTCAGCTTGACCTTTTAAGTCCTCCTCCATGATTTTTTCTATTTTTCTAACACATTCTTCTATTCCTTTTCCAGAATTAGAATCTGTTAAAACTGCTGGAATATTTTTTGCTTTAAAATATTCTACCCATCTTTTATTTTGTCTTTCATCTGCTAAATCACATTTATTTAATACTATCAATTTCTTTTTATTTTTTGTGATTTCTGCTATATCTGGATTCTGGCTAGATATTGGAATACGTGCATCTAATAATTCTATTACAATATCTACTAATCTAACATCCTCCATAATTTGTCGTTTTGTTTTTGCCATATGTCCTGGATACCAATTAATATTCATACTATTTTCCATTGCATATTTTCCTTTCTATTATAATAATCAAAAATCCTTTTTAAATGATATTATTCCTAATATAATTTAAAAAAGACATTTGAGGCGCTTCTCAAATGTCCCCTAATTTTATATGATTACAAAGTTCTATAATTATTTTTATCTGCTCTCTCATCCAATTTTCTATCATATGCTTCATTTTTATAAAACCAATCTGTCTTTTTATCTTTAGGGTGTGCTTTTCTATTTTTATCTGCTAGTAAATCTAATAGTACAGCAACTGGAATAATTAATCCAATTAAAGAAATAACCATTCCTGTATAATCTGTTATTGTTAATTGTGATGCATCTTCTATTAATAATGAAACCTTATTAGCTATATCTGTTCCAAAATACATACCATAAGCTAATAAGTATATTAATGCTCCTGCCATTTTTCTTTTTACAATTAATACTAAACACAATAATACAACAAACAATAATATAATCTCCATTGTTTGATTAAATGGTGCTACAATAAATTCTTGATGCAATTCTGCCATAATTGCTACAATAATTCTAAATACCCAAAACATGACAACAAAACAAGCTAATAGCCATGTAGAAAAATTTCTCATTTGTTTTCCTCCTTTTATTTCTATGAAATAAAGGCGAATGCTATCCGCCTCATTATTTTATTAATCTACAAAATCAAAATCATCTTTGAATTTTTCTTTAAATATTTCAAAAACTTTATTTAATACTTCTTCATCTTCTACACTAACATAAGATTCCTCATCAGATTCATTATCTGTATCTTCTACTTTTAATATAACAACTTCTCCTTCATCTTCTTCATTTTCTTCTAATACTGGTAATAATACAACATATTCCTCATCATCTAATTCAACTAAATCTAAAAATTCAAACTTAACTTCATTTCCATCCTCATCATTTAAAATTACGATGTTATCTAAATCTTCTCCCTCATAATTTTCGTTATCGTTCATAAATTTCTCCTTTCAATTTATTTATTTTTATTATATATATAATATAATACATGATTAAAATTAATTTTTCAATGTATTGTGTAATTTATTCAAATATGTTTCTAAAATGTATACTGCAGATATAGTATCCACGATATCTCGCTTTTTATGCTTGTTAACATCTAAAAAATTCATTGTTTTATGAGCTGCAACAGTTGTTAATCTTTCATCAATTACTTCAATTTTTAATTTATTATATTTACATTTTAATTTATGAACAAACTTTTCTGTAATTTCTGCCCTTTCTGAAATCGTACCATTCATATTTAATGGAAGTCCTACAACAATCGTATCTACTTCATATTTTTCCAAAATTTCATCTAGTCTTTTTAAGACAATTTTATCAGAATGATTTCGTTGAATCGTTTCTAGTCCCTGAGCAGTTATATTTAATGCATCTGTTATTGCTATGCCAACTCTTGCTTCTCCATAATCTATTCCTAATATTCTCATATTAGTCCTCTTCTAATCCTATATATTTTTTTACCATTTTTTCTAATAATTCATCTCTTTCTATAGTTCTTATTTTATTTCTGGCATCATTATGGCTTGTTATATATGTTGGATCTCCTGATAAAATATATCCAACAATTTGGTTGATTGGATTATATCCTTTTTCCATTAAGGCTTCATAAACTTCCTTTAAAATTTCTTGGCATTTTGCATTTTGTTCTCTCTCCACTTTAAAATTCATGGTTTTATCAAATTCCATACAAATCCCTCCTTTTATATATTTGTTATATCACTTTCAGATTTATCTGCATGATCCAAATATTCTTCAAGTTTTTTCAAAACTTCCTCTAGTCCTGTTCCTTTATAATATGAAGATAAAGCAATATTAATGATTGGTGTTACCTCTTGTTTCATCATATCCATATTCTGATGATTTGGTAATTCATTTGTATAATTTTGTTCTTCCTCTGGTAATGATATTCTCATTTGCTCTATATGCTCTTTTATATCATTGATAAATGCTGCTACACCTTCTGTATCCACTCCAGAAAAAGCAATAACAAATTTAGGTCCCATATATCTAACAAAAACATAATCCTCTGAAATATTATCTTGAACATATGTACTAATTTGTTTAATCACTTCATTTCCTAACTCTCTACAATAATTTTTATTAATCTCTTCTATATTGATAATTTTAAACATACATATTGTAGATATTGTATATTGGTCTATAATTTTTTTACCCTCTCCATACAAGTATTCTTCAGAATATAGTCCTGTAAACAAATCTGTTCTTACAATTGATTCTAATGTTTTTTGATGGACAACTGTTTTTAAAACAGATACAATATTGTCTTTTATAACTTCTAACACTGTTATATCGACATTGTCAAAATCATGTGGTGTACCACTTTCTAATATCCAATATCCAATGTATACATTGTCAATATATAAAGGAAAAAATATTGCTGATTTTGCTCTACCAAATTCCATTTTTTGATATGGTAGTCTTTCATTCTCATTGTTAACAGTAACATATTTAGGAGTAGCTGTTTCTATACTATCTTTAAACATTTCTACATCTTGTAATGATTTTAATGAATCCCAATGTCTTTGATCAACATTAGAAGCTTTTATTTCATATTCAGCACCATTAAAAACAACAATCGTTGAATATTTTATTTCATATTTTTCAATTAATATATTATTAATCTTTTTAATCTTCTCATCTACTGAAGATGTTTCTCCTATAGTATTCATAAAATCTTGAACTACTTGTAGGTTAGTAATTTTTTGATTTATATTTTTAAATTTTTGAATTTTTTGACTAATTTTTACATTATAAATTACTAGTATAATTACAATGATTACTAATACTACAGCGACCCCTATTATCACTATGAATTCCTCCTAATTTAAAAATTTCTTTTCATTTGATTTAATGTATCATTCATACTTGGTGAAAATGTTTCCATTCCTGAATTACCAGCATCTGCTGTTGGTGGTCTATATGTACCTTGTCCTGAAACTAGTGGATATATCATATTTCCTAAAGCCTTTAACACTTGCATAAATGTTTTTGAATAGCCTTTTAAATTCACATCGCAATTGATTATTCCCTCTAGATATTTAACATATATCTCTTCTTCAAATGGAATCGTTATATATTTGATTAGATTTCTATCAAATAATTCTGTCATAAAAGACATTGCTGGGTCATTATAAAATGCCATTCCACCAATGATTGTTTTTTCATTAATTCCTCTAACTTTAACAAATTTATTTAGTATAATTTTTAATTTATTTTCATCTAATATATTTTTTGCCTTCAATTCTCTTAAAAATGCTGTAAGTGGTTGTATAGTAAGTATATCCATTGACTGAATTAAATACGTTTCTAAAGATTGCTTAAAATATCCAATTGGTGTATTGAAATCACAATCTATTAATACCAATGAATAATTCTTTACTAATGTTTCTAATATCTCATCCACTTTACTAATTGAATCTCTTTCATCTGGTAGTGATGTAAACACAGTTAAATTTTTGTTTACTTGTATTCCGTTAGCTATTCCTTGTGAAAGTTCTTCAATACTTTTTGAAGCAATATTTCTTAATGTTTCTTCATTTTTTGTATATATATAATATGAATTTCTATTAACAGTTGTATCTAATATAGCTACATTAATTCCCATAGAAGACAATAATTCTGCAACATTATTAACAATAAATGATGTTCCATTTTTACTTGTTCCTACAAATGTAACTATTTTTTTATCAGATGTTAATAATGAAGAAATATCAATTTTTTGCACATAATCATTATTCATTCTTGTCATATTCATAGAATTTGAAGGTGTATTATACTCTATATTGTTATAATTATTTGGTTGTGGATTATCATAAGATGAATATGTATTTGACTGAGAACCTGTATATATATTGTTTTGTTGCATTGATGCATTATTTTGTGGCTCTGGCTCTTCATATACATCATCAAATCCTGGTAATGTCATATCTTCTTCATGATTATCTACATCATCAAATCCAGGTAAAATCGTTTCTGTTTCTACTGGATATGTTTCTGTTTTGTTAGTTTCTGCTGGGCTAAAATCTTCAAATCCTGGTAACATACCATCTCCCATTTTATCTTCATTTTCCTCTTCTAATCCTGGTAAAATGGTTTGTGTTTGTTCTTCCGGAATTGGATTTTTTCTTGGTCTTCCCCTTCCTCTCTTTACTGTTGGTTGTTCTGTATTTTGTGGTTGAACTGGATTTTTTCTTGGTCTTCCTCTTCCTCTTTTTACTGGTTGTTGTTCTACTTGTACCACTTCTTGCTTATTATCTTCTACTGAATTTACTACTGGTGTCACCACTTCTTGTTTTGCAGTCGTTATAACTTCATTTGGCTGTTGTTGTACAAATCTTCTTTGTTGATCTTGCTCTGATGGTTGCACATTTTGTTGCATATTCACTTCTTGTTGTATCTTTTTAGGTTTTGACATCTTTCTTGCCCCTGTCATATTAACAGAAGAAGGGATAACAACTGGCTTTGTCATTGTAATGGCTTTATCCTTTGGTCTTAATAATCTTTCACTTGTTCCAGATGTTTCCTTTTCCTTTTTTTGTCTTAATTCATCAGACACTTTATTGTTAAATGACATAATCTTTTGATATTTAGGAGATCTTTCCTCTAATACTGCCCTTACATTTAATGGCAAGAATTTTGTAATAATTCTTAATTGTGTATCATTATATTGTGCAGCAATATTATTAAAACTATCTATATATCTATCTTCATCTTTTCCTAAACTTTTATAATGCGCCAAAATATTTTGTATTTCCATTTCACTGACATCATTTTCATTTTCTGATTGATAGGTTACTTCTTCAGAATCTATTTGGTAATAACTTTTTGCCTCTTTCTTTAATCTTGGTCTATGAATTAATCTACAAACCTCATCTACACTTCTGTCATTTCCAAGGATTGCATTATAAATTCCTATTCCAAATAGTTTTACTAACATAGCCTCTGATTTTGTTCTTCTATCTGAACATATTAAAATAATTGGTATGTCATTTCCTCTCATATTAGATGCTTCATCACTAATTACATCCAATTTTTCAAATATAAATTTATCTATTTGGTCATATTGTGTATGTGAAAAAGCCTCTAAATCTTCACTTATCACAATTCGATCATAAGATTTATCCTTTTGTATTTCTTTTAATATTGCATTAAAGTAATACACATTTTTGTGTGAAATGATTTCTTTATATTCTTTTTGATATTTTTTTATAATTGCTTGTGAAATTTCCTCATTACTTACAGCAAATAAAACTTTCATTTGTTACCCCCTTCCAAATCTTACAAACACCGCAAATGCTAGTGGTAATACTTGGCATATAATTAATAATGTTACAAAGGTTACGATTAATCCCATACCTTTTTCTAAGGTATCCAATTTTCTTACACCTACTACATATCTATGAATTGCTCCTATCGCAATTCCTAGGAAACAAAATGGTATACTATAAATTCTAATCACATTTAAAATATATGCTACAATTCCATATACATCTGAACCATATTTTTCTTTATAATCTTCAATTGAATTTGCTGCATTATCTTTTATTTCAACCAATCTGCTTTCTGTTTCCTCATCAATAGCTTGTTCAGCTGCATATACTTTATTTGTACCAATAAATATTCCAAAAACAATTACCAATAATGTAACAATAATTACTGCTTTTTTCATCTATTTATTGCCCCTTTCTTCTTTATTTTTGGCAAAATAATCCCTATTTTTTCTTATACCTATATATCATACAATAACTTTGGAAAAATAGCAAGAATTTTTTATAATTTATTGTACAAATATTGCATATACTGATATACACGATTTGCCCAATTTTTATCTGTTGCATATCTTGTATTCACACCAGTTAATGTTGCTCCATTATAATAAGAACCAGTTGCTACCTCTCCTCCATATATGCTTGTACCTTTTGGATTTAAATAATATTTTACAAATACTCTTGCTAATAAATCGATACTTTCTGAATAATCAGAAAAATGATAAGCACTATTATATGGATTTGAATCATAAGCACCATATCCAAATAAGTTTTTCTTTTCTAAAGATATTTTTGAAGTTCCCCATCCACTTTCATGTATTCCAACTGCTGCAACAAAAATACCATTTATGTTATATTGTTTTTCTATGTAATAAAAATATTCTGCATTATTGGCAAATATATTATTTTTATCTTTAGAATCTGTTAATACTTTTTTAAATTGATCTAATGACAGACCACTTGGTTTATTTAAAGCCATATTAAAACTTAATGTACTTTTTAAGGTACTTGCTGATTTTTCATTTGAGCTTCCTTCATTTGTATATTCTTCTTCATTTTGTGCATTTGGATTAATATATGTTGTACATTCTGCTTTTACATACCCTCTTACTGTACCACTTTCTATTTTATACCAAGAATCCTTTATTTCTTTTAATTCCAATTCATCATTTTGAGATAATGTTGCTACCTTTTGTGAATTTTCATCTGGTTCTACCATAACAGACAATCTATCAGAAGTAACATATAATGTATCACCAACTTTTACTTTATAATTACTAGTTCCTACTCCTCCACCTATTTCTACTACTTTATTGATAGAAGCTTTGGTTATTTTTTGACTTACTTGTTCTTCATTTACCAATGTTTCATCTTTGTAGGTCTTCTTTACAGTCACTTCTTGTGTTCCTTGTCTTCCCTCTTGTACAACTTGTACAACACCTTTAGGTATACTTGTATTTGTTCTATATTTGGTAATATATTCTAATACTTCTTCTCTTACCTCATATTCTTCTCTTTGCCCATCATTTGTATTTTGTGAAATAATTTCTTCTAAATTTACCTCTTCTGCATGACTAATCTTTATTTCTTCTGTATTTTGACTTGCTGTTTCTTCTGTGGCATATACCTCTTTTGAAAAATATAGATTATAAAAAAGAATAGAATATAACATAAACACAATAAAAACTAAAAAATATATTAAATTCTTAATGGTTATTTTTACTTTTTTCTCCTTCTTTTCTTTCGTTTTCATATAATCACCTATCATCATTTTACCCTTTGTGTCTATTTTTGTCAATTTAAAATTCTGGAAAATTTCTATCCATTTTTCCTATTGATTTTCTTGTGTTTTTATACTATGATATAAGTGTTTACTAAGGAGGAATTTATGAAAAAAACAAAGATTATTTTAACCATTATTACAATTATTTTAATCTGCGTAGTCATTTTTCTTGCATTTTTGGTTATTCAAAAATATGTATTAAAGAAAAATTTTGAAGATGATATGTTAAATTTTGCAGATAAAAATCAGTCTACTATTTTTACTGTTGATAATATAACATTATTCAGTAGTGCTGATGCAGGATACAAAACAAATACAGCTAATAATTTTACCATACAAAATTTATATCAATATACAGACATTGCCTTATTTATCAAAAACACATCTGATGAAGATACCTTAGAAAATACTTTAAAGAAGGTTCGTATTGAAAATATACAGTTTTCAAATACTCCAAAATTAGGAAAACCCAGCTTATATTTTAAAAGCATCAATGATTTTGCCAAAAGTAATATAACTGAAGAAAATAAAATTACAGATTCTTTTGAATTCACAGTTTCTTCAAGTGATGAAGCAGATTTAAGTACTCCAACTTTATATAATAATTTAGCTAATCCTTTAACTTTTAGCTATGTAAATTCTAATATAAAGTCTGATTATACCATTACAGATGTTTCATCACCAATTACATATGATGGCTCTTTACTACAAAAATGTAATATTAATTTAGAAGATATCGCTTGTACACTTTCATTTGATATTCATATTACAAATAATTTAGATGAAGATTTTAAAACAACTGTATCAATTGATATACCTCTTTCTTCTCAAGATAAAACCATATTGGATGGAACCTTAACACTTAAACAAGATACAAATTATACCTTTTATCGATATAACTAAAGGAGGTTAAACATGAAAAACGACTTAACAATTGCTGAACAATTAAAATTGAAATATCATAAAACGGCTGAAGTTACAAATTTTAAAGATATGTTATACAACTCTGCCGAAAACTTTAAATCTAGAATCGCTTTTAAAGAAAAGGATGAAAATGGAAATATTGTTTCTATTACCTATGAAGAATTTAAAAATGACGTCGTCTATCTAGGAACTGACTTAATCAAAAGAGGCTTTTTAAACAAACGAATAGCAGTTATTGGAAAGAATAGCTACAAATGGTGTGTATCCTATATGGCTGCCTCTATTGTAGGCATCGTTGTTCCAATTGATAAAGAATTGCATTGTGATGATGTTATCAATTTCATGAATGTTTCAGAAACAATTTGCATTTTAGGAGATTTAAAAAACTTAACTTCTATAAAGGATAACTTTCATAAATTAAATAATAAAAAAACCGTATTGGTTTCCTTTGACAAAATCGATTCTAAAACAAATGATATCTTATATTTTGATAATATAAAAGTCATTGGCAAAGACAGCTATTTAAATGGATTTCATGATTTTGATAATATTCAAGTTAATCCTGATGAATTACGTATTTTGTTATTCACTTCTGGTACAACAGGAAATGCAAAAGGAGTTTGCTTATCTCAAAGAAATATCTGTTCTAATATCCTTTCAACTTATGGAATTGTAAAAGTAAAAAGAAGTGACTTATTTTTCTCAGTCTTACCTTTGCACCATACATATGAATGTACATTAGGTTTTTTATTACCTATTTATAGTGGGGCTAGTATTGCACATTGTGAGGGATTACGATATATCGCAAAAAATATGGCTGAATTTCACCCTTCTGTTATTTTATGTGTTCCTTTACTTTTGGAAAAAATGCATAAAACCATTGTCAGAAACATGAATAAAACATTACCAGAAAAATATAGAAAAGAAAATCAAGATGAAAATCCATTCGATTCTCTTCCTTTCTTTATAAAGAAAATTGTAAAAAATAAAGTCAAAAATACACTTGGTGGAAGATTACGTGTATTTATTGTCGGAGCTGCTGCTACCAATCCAGAAATCTTATCTGATTTTAGAAAATTAAACTTAAATACATTGCAAGGGTATGGTTTAACAGAATGCTCTCCTTTGGTTGCTGGAAATACAGATTTCTTTCAAAAAGACGATGCTGCAGGGCTTCCTATTCCAAATGTAGAATATAAAATTGATTCTCCAAATGCGGAAGGTATTGGTGAAATTATTGTTAAGGGTCCTAATGTCATGTTAGGCTATTACAATAGTCCAGAAGCAACTGCCAATGTTATAAAAGATGGTTGGTTTCACACAGGTGACTTAGGAAAAGTTGATGAAAATGGATATTTATATATTACTGGTAGATGTAAAAGTGTCATTGTAACCAAAAATGGTAAAAATATTTACCCTGAAGAAGTGGAATATTATTTAAATGATAATCCTTTAATCTCTGAAGCCTTAGTACAAGGAATTCAAGAAGATGATGACGATGAAACCTACGTAAAAGCACAAATATATCCAAATTTAGAAGCTATATCAGAATATTTAAAAGGTAGTGTCCCTACAAAAGAAGAAATTAAAAAAATTATTTCTGATGTTGTATCTAGTGTTAATAGCAAATTACCAAATTATAAACATATTAAAGGATTTATTATTAGAGATAAAGAATTTGAAAAAACAACAACTCAAAAAGTAAAACGATATGGTGAAAATATGAAATATGATAAGAATAAGAAATAAAAGAGGAGCTAAGCTCCTCTTTTTAGTAACTAAAGGATTAACAACATCCTCCTCTGTTACCTCCGCAACAACAGCATATTAATAATATAAGGATTATAATCCAGCAGCAGTCATCACCAAATCCGAATCCTCCACATCCTCTGTTCTCTGGCATAGTCTAGACCTCCTTCCGTTAAAAGAACTATGTTTCTTTTTTTCTTTCTTCTGTATGATATATAATATGTTTTTTATGAATTTGTGTTACTGTTTATATTTTTTTATTTCTAATTTTTGAAATCGTTCTTTTTCAGTATTTTTCAGATTTTACAGAAATTAGTTTAGATTTTTTTTGATTTTTTTTAGATTTTTTATAAAAATCTATTGACAACTTATCAAAAATTTTGTATACTAGATTTCGTCGAAAGGACATGGTCGCTTAGCTCAGCTGGGAGAGCATCTGCCTTACAAGCAGGGGGTCACAGGTTCGAGCCCTGTAGCGACCACCATGTTTTTTACGGCCCGGTAGTTCAGTTGGTTAGAACGCTAGCCTGTCACGCTAGAGGTCGACGGTTCGAGCCCGTTCCGGGTCGCCATTTTTTTATGGCTTCATAGCTCAGTTGGTAGAGCAGAGGACTGAAAATCCTCGTGTCAGTGGTTCGATTCCACTTGAAGCCACCAAAAAAAGTACTAAATGAATAACATTTAGTACTTTTTTATTATATATTTCCCTTTTATTACATTAATCAATTCCATTTTGTTCTGCATCTATTATCTTATAATCTTCTGGTATTTCAATTAGAGAATTATCTATGCTATCATGAGAAATTGTAACTTTATATATATATGATTCTTCATCTGGATTAGTACTTAAACTATTATCTAATGTTCTAGCACTTAAATACCTTAATTCTCCATTATGATCAAAATAAAATTTCATATCTGTATCTTTAAAATATTCATAATACATAAATTTTCCATCTACCCATTCATACCCTCTTGTATAATATGTATTATTCATAATTAAATCTATAATATCCTCTGCCCAACTAGCATATAATTCGGTAGCCTCTTCCTTTATTGTGTCAAACTTATAACATATTTTATCTAAATCAAGCATGATATATGACTCTCTTCCTTTTTTGGATATTATATTAACCAATTGTGAATGCTGTGTTGTTTCTGCCGAAGTTTCACTGACTCCTATATAAGATATAACCTCTCTTTCGTTATCATAATCGGTTGCATAAATCCATGTAATTTCTTTATCACCTATATTTTCCAATTTCATAATCGTATTATTCTCATTATGTCCATATTCTGGACCATACTCATAAAAATGATTAAATAATTGATATGCCTTTGAATTTTTAAGATTGTCTGATCTTCCCCAACAAATAAAAGCAACTGCTATTATAATAATTAATATAATCAATATATTTCGTATATTTAAAAATTTTTTCATAACCATCATCCCCTATTCAAAATAAAATATATCTTCAAATTTTTTATCCAAAGCAATACATAATAACAATGCTAATTTTGCAGTAGGATAAAACTGTCCTGTTTCAATAGAGCTTATTGTTTGTCTTGATACACCTACCAATTTCGCTAATTCATCTTGAGATAAATCTTTTTCTACTCTTGCCAATTTTAATTTATTTTTTAAGATCAAATTCTCTTTCATATTCTCACCTCATTAATGAAGCTCCAAGCAAATATAATTGCTAGTATAGTCGTACAAATTCCTAGTACTAACATATGTACTTTTTTCATTTTAAAATATTGATAAAATTCAGAAATGCTCAATTGTGCAAGAGTAATTACTATTAAATCACTAATTATATATTCTGCAAAAAAGATTCTTATTAAAATGCATACAAGACATAAAATTGGTATAACAATCGTACTAATTCCTAAAGATTTTGTTAAGATAGCTTGTTCCATTTCATCACTACCTTTTTGTGCTTTTGCTAAAATTTCCTCTTTATTCATCTTCCATTCCCCCTTTATTTCCAAAATATATTATCTACTTTAATCATAACATATTTCTTACTTATTGTCAAGCAAACTTGTCAATAAGTAAGGTTTGCTTGACATTTTTTTACTTGTTTTATCAACATAAAATAAGGAATCAAAATAAAAAAAGAACATTGGGGAAAATTTATCCCTTAATGTTCTTACGTTTTATTAATACATTCCATCCATTCCTGCTGGCATTGCTTCATGTCCTCCACAATTGCAATCTTTCTTTTCTGGTGCATCTGTTACTAAACTTTCTGTTGTTAATACCATTGAAGCAATTGATGCTGCATTTTGTAAAGCACTTCTTGTAACTTTTGTAGGATCTACAATTCCTGCCTTCTTCATATCTACATATTCTTCTTTTGCTGCATCAAATCCGATACCAGCTTTTTCATTTTTAACTTTATTAACAATAACTGCTGGTTCTAATCCTGCATTAATAGCAATTTGTCTTACTGGTTCTTCTAATGCTTTTAATACTATTTTAGCACCTAATTGTTCTCCACCTTCTAGTGTGTTGACTAATTTTTCAACAGTTGGAATAACATTTACTAAAGCTGTTCCACCACCTGCAACAATACCTTCTTCTACTGCTGCTTTTGTTGCAGATAAAGCATCTTCTATTCTTAATTTTTTATCTTTCATTTCTACTTCTGTTGCAGCTCCAACACCGATAACAGCTACACCACCAGCAATTTTAGCTAATCTTTCTTGTAATTGTTCTCTATCATAATCACTCTTTGTTTCATTGATTTGCGCTTTGATTTGAGCAACTCTATCAGCGATTTGTTGTTTATCTCCTGCACCATCAACAATAATTGTATTTTCTTTTTGTACTTTTACTTGTTTTGAACGACCTAATTGTGCGATTGTTGTATCTTTTAATTCTAATCCTAAATCTGATGTGATGACTTCTGCACCTGTTAATGTTGCAATATCTTGTAACATTGCTTTTCTCTTATCTCCAAATCCTGGAGCTTTAACAGCTACAACATTTAATACACCTCTTAATTTATTTAAGATTAATGTTGATAATGCTTCTCCTTCCATATCATCACAAACAATTAATAGTTTTCCTGATTCTTGCATTAAGCTTTCTAGTAATGGTAAGATTTCTTGAATATTACTTATCTTTTTATCTGTTAATAAGATATATGGATTATCTAAAACAGCTTCCATTTTTTCTGTATCTGTTGCCATATATGGTGATAAATATCCTTTATCAAATTGCATTCCTTCTACAACATTTAATTCTGTATTTGATGTTTTTGATTCTTCAATTGTAATAACACCATCTTTTGAAACTTTTTCCATTGCTTCTGCAATTAAGTTTCCGATTTCTTCATTGTTTGCAGAAATACTTGCAACTCTTGCAATATCATCTTTTCCATTAACTTCTGAGCTAATTTCTTTTAATCCTTCTACTGCAGTATTGACAGCTTTATCCATACCTCTTTTAATTGCCATTGGATCTGC
Organism: uncultured Clostridia bacterium; assembly: GCA_944388795.1. Lineage (GTDB taxonomy): Bacteria > Bacillota > Clostridia > TANB77 > CAG-508 > CAG-269. Next base: position 17,632 of record CALXKD010000007.1, on the reverse strand, counting down.
ACCTGCTGCTACGTTTTTAACACCTTCTTTAATCATGCTTTGTGCTAAAACTGTAGCTGTTGTTGTTCCATCACCTGCAACATCATTTGTTTTTGTTGAAACTTCTTTAACTAATCTTGCACCCATGTTTTCAAATTTATCTTCTAATTCAATTTCTTTTGCAATTGTTACACCATCATTTGTGATAAGTGGTGCTCCAAAGCTTTTATCTAATACAACATTTCTTCCTTTTGGTCCTAATGTCACTTTAACAGTATCTGCTAATTTGTTAACACCTTCTAATAAAGATTTTCTTGCATCTTCTCCAAATTTAATTACTTTTGCCATTTTTCTCTATCTCCCTTCAAATTAATTCTTTAAAACTTAAATTTTTATTCTACAACAGCTAATATATCATCTTGTTTTACGATAATATAATCTGTTCCTTCATATTTCACTTCTGTTCCAGAATATTTACTAACAATAACATTATCACCTTTTTTTACAATCATTGTTTCTGGTTTTCCATCTATGATTTCGCCAGGTCCTACTTCTATAACTTCTGCTACTTGTGGTTTTTCTTGAGCAGCCTGTGCTAGTATAATTCCACTTTTGGTTGTTTCTTCGCCTTCTTTCATTTTTATTAATACTCTACTTCCTAATGGTTTAATCATTTAAATTACCTCCTTTATTTTTAGCACTCTATCTTCGTGACTGCTAATAATGTATACCCATTTTTATGAAATGTCAATAGTATTTTTTCATTTTTCACATAAAGTTCACACATTTATTGTATTCCTTGATTTTTCAATATATTCCTTAATTTAAATTTTTAATAAAAACACTATTCCTATACGACCTAAAAGAGTCTTGTGCTACACAAGGCTCTTTTCTAATATCCTTTATGAAAAAGTCTTAGGGTGCTTTATTTTTCTACAACCACTTTCTCATCCTTAACACCAATCTTGTTAACTTTATTCTTTTTCAACTTACCATCTAATATTTCTTCAGCTAAGCTATCTTCTAATACACTTTGAATCGTTCTTCTTAAAGGTCTGGCACCAAAGTTTTTATCAATTCCTTTACTTGCAATTAACTTTTTAACAGATGGCTCTATTTCAATATTAATTTTTTGATCTTTTAATCTAGCCACTACTTCTTTTAGCATAATATCAATAATTTTATCTATTTCTTTATCTGTTAATTTATGGAATACAATAATTTCATCAATACGGTTGATAAATTCTGGTCTTAATTCTTTTTTCAAAGCTTCCATAACTTCTTTTTTGGTTTCTTCGTATTCCTTTTTTTGGTCATCTTTTTTATCAGTATCCACTTTAGAAAATCCTAAAGATTTTTTATCTGTAATTAATCTTGCTCCTATATTAGAAGTCATAATAATCACTGTATTTTTAAAGTTAACCGTTCTTCCTTGGCTATCTGTTAATCTACCATCTTCTAGTATTTGAAGTAACATGTTCATCACATCTGGATGTGCTTTTTCAATTTCATCAAATAAGATAACAGAATATGGTTTTCTTCTTATTTTCTCTGTTAATTGACCACCTTCATCAAATCCTACATATCCTGGAGGTGAACCAATTAATTTAGATACAGAATGTGGTTCCATATATTCAGACATATCAATTCTTATCATGGCATTTTCATCACCAAATAGGCATTCTGCTAGTGCTTTTGATAATTCTGTTTTACCTACACCTGTTGGTCCTAGGAACAAGAATGAACCGATTGGTCTCTTTGGATCTTTTAAGCCAACTCTTCCTCTTCTGATTGCTTTTGCAACTGCTTCTACTGCTTCATCTTGACCAATCACTCTTTCATGTAAGTTTTCTTCTAGATGTTTTAATCTTTCATTTTCATCCTCTGTTATCTTTTTAGCTGGTATTCCTGTCCAGCTTGAAATAACTTCTGCAATATTTTCCTCTGTAATATCTGTTACAGATTTATTGTTTTTATTTTTCCATTTATTTTGTTCTTTTTCATATTTTGCTTTTAATTCTTTTTCTTTGTCTCTTAAAGATGCTGCTTTTTCAAATTTTTGAATCTTAACAGCTTCTTCCTTATCTTTTGTTACATTAGCAAGTTCTTCTTCCAATTCTTTTAAAGAATCTGGTTCTGTATATGTTCTTAATCTTGCTCTTGAAGCTGCCTCATCAATTAAGTCAATTGCTTTATCTGGTAAATATCTATCATTAATATATCTAACAGATAATTTCACTGCTGCATCAATTGCTTCATCTGTTATTTTTACATTATGATGAGCTTCATATTTATCTTTGATTCCTTTTAAAATCGTAATGGTATCTTTTTCAGACGGTTCATTAACAGTTACTGGACTAAATCTTCTCTCTAATGCAGAATCCTTTTCAATGAATTTTCTATATTCATTTAATGTTGTTGCACCTACTAATTGAATTTCTCCTCTTGCTAATAATGGTTTTAAGATATTTGCTGCATCAATTGCCCCTTCTGCAGAACCTGCACCTACAATTGTATGAATTTCATCAATAAATAGGATAACATCTCCTGCTTTTTTGACCTCATTTAATGCTTTTTTGATTCTTTCTTCAAAATCTCCTCTGTATTTTGCTCCAGCTACCATGCTAGAAATATCCACTGTTACCACTCTTTTATTTTTTAGAATTTCTGGAACATCTCCTGACACAATTTTTTGTGCTAATCCTTCTACTACTGCTGTTTTACCAACACCTGGTTCACCAATTAAACATGGATTATTTTTTGTTCTTCTTGATAAAATTTGGATAACTCTTTCAATTTCTTCTTTTCTTCCGATAATTGGATCCAATTTTCCTTCTTTTGCTTTTTCTGTTAAATCTTCACCAAATTGATTTAATGTTGGTGTTTGGTTATAGCTTCCAGATTTTCTTCTTCCATTTTTAGAGTCACTTTCTCCTGCTAAATCCTCACCTTCATTAATCACTCTGATAATTTCTCCATATAGTTTTGGAATATTAACATTTAATTCAATTAGAATTCTTGCTGCTACACTATCTCCTTCTCTTAATAATCCAATTAAAAGATGCTCTGTTCCTATATAGTTATATCCTAATTTTCTTGCTTCAATAAACGCATTTTCAATAACCCTTTTTGTTCTTGGCGTAAATCCTAACGTTTCTTCAATTGGTTCATCTTTTCCCACCAATGCAATTGTTACATCGATAATATTTTCTGGTGTGATTTCTTGATTTTCTAATACTTTAGATGCTACACCACTACCTTCTTTTGCTAATCCATATAGCAAATGTTCTGTTCCTATATATCTATGTCCTAATTCTAAAGCTGCATCATTGGCAATTTCTATTGCCTTTTTCGCTCTACTTGTAAAATTATATGTCATAATTATCACCTCACCTTTCTTATTGATTAATAACTTGTTTTATCATTTCTGCCCTCTTCATTTCTCTATCTAATCTTTCATATTGTTCTCCAAAATATTTCTGTAAATTGCCTGGCTGAATATATAAATACATTTTTTGTATTTGTAAATCAGATAATTCTTTCAAAATTCCTAAATCTACTCCTAGTTTTACAGTAGATAATAGATTTTCTGCTTCTTCCATAGTAATCTTCTTGCAATTTGTTAAAATTCCATAATTTCTATAAATTAAATCCTCAACTTCAATACCTTCATTTGCTAAAAATCTTCTAGCTTCTCTTTCTTGTTTGATAACTTTTTCTACAATAATTTTAATATTTTGTATAATTTCATTTTCTGTAATTCCTAATGTTTTCTTATTAGATATCTCATACATATCTCCAACAATATGCCCTGCTTCATCATAAACACCTTTGATATTAATACCAAAATTATTAATGGCTTCTAACACTTTTTCTGTATTTCTTGTCTTAGCCAAACCTGGTAAATGCAATTTTACAGAAGCCTTTAAACCTGTTCCTATATTATTAGGACAAGCGGTTAAATACCCATATTGTTTGCTAACACAATAGCCAAATATGTCTTCTATTTTTTTATCAATTTCAATTGCTAGATTTAATGTATTTTCTAATTCTAATCCACTACTAAATACTTGTATTTTTAGATGGTCATCTTCCCCTATCATAATACAAATATTTTCTTCATCATTGACTAAAATAGCACCTATATTACCTGATTCAAAAGCGAAATTGTAATTAATCAAGCCTTTTTCTACTAAACTTAATTTGGTAATATCGTCCATATCTTCTAATTTCAAAAATCTTAATCCATATCCTATTTGATATATATTATCTTTTATTTTATTCTCCAATTCTTGTAATTCTTTTGGACTTAAATGAAAATTATACCCTTGTATATTTCTTGAAAAACGTATTCTTGTATTAATTGCTATATCTGATTCTTTTCCACTTTGCAAATACCAATTCATATTATCCCTCTTTTCTATTAATTGTTTTCTTCTAATTTCTTAATTTCATCTCTTAGTTTTGCTGCATCTTCATAACGTTCTTCTTTAATCGCTTGCTTTAAGTCCTCTTTTAATCCTTCCAATTTTTCTTCTGGAGTTTCTTCCTTTTTACTTTGTTCATTATGCTCTTTTCTTTCTTGTCTTTCTTCTATTTTCTTATCAATACTTTTTCCTAATCTTCCTACATGATGATTACTACTTTGAATTCTTCTAATAATCGGATCTAATCTATCTTGAAAAACATCATAGCAATTTGCACATCCTACTTTTCCAGTGTGTGCTATATCTTCAAATGTATATCCGCAATGATCACATTTTAATGTTTTTAATTCATTAAACATTGGCATAAATTCTGTATTTGAAAAATCTTCTAAGAAATCTCCGAAAAAACTTGAAAAATTAATTGGCATATCTAATCCAATCTCACCAATTCCTAATTTTTTGCTACACTCCTCACATAAATTTAATTCTCTTCTTACCCCATTTATATTTTCTGAATATCTTACATTTGCCTCTCTTTTTTTACAATTATCACACAACATAATAATTCCTCCTTTATTCTATATTTAATAACATATTTTTAAATATTTTTGCCCTTAATTTGTCTTTTACATCTTTTGCTAACAATAATACATTATCACTTGTTGCCACTTTTAAGAGCTTTGCTTCTTCTTTGGTTATTAAATGATAAGTTAGAAAGTCATTAATTAATATATCCACATCATTAGAAGTCATTTCTTCCCCAATATTTTTTATAATGTGCATAAAATAATCTGACTTTGTGTTATTGACTTTTTTTATGGTAATATGACCTCCACCACCTCTTTTACTTTCCACATAATATCCTTGAGATGGTTTAAATCTTGTTGATATAACATAATTAATTTGTGATGGTACACAATTAAAATGTTCTGCTAGTTCATTTCTTTGTATTTCTACTAATTGATTATCATCATCAAATAAATCTTTTATAAATTCTTCTATTACATCTGACATTCGCATTGGTCTCATCTCCTTTTTGACTTTGACTTTCTTTGACCTACATTTCTATTATACTCCCTTTTTATTTTTTTTCAACTTTATTTTTATTTGTTTTTTTGACATTTAATGGTAAATATTCTTATTTTTTTAAAATTTTATGGTTTTTTATTCTTTTTTCTCACTATTTTTCACTTTTTCTTTTATTTTTGTTGTTTTTTCTTTTTGTCATATTATGCAGTTCTTCTGCCCTTTCTTTTTGATTAGGTAAAGAAATCCATGCAAAATATGATGAAATAAATTCTCCATATTTTGTACTATCTTCTCCTACTTCATATTTTTCTTCTAATTCATTATTTACCCTTTTTTCAAAGTCTTCATTCATATCTTTATCAAATTCATTTGACTTCTTATTATCCATAAAAAATGCACTTCCCTTCTTTATTCTATTTTAGGTATGTGCATTTTTTTCTTTTTTATTCACTTAAATAATTTTTTGTTATTATTAATTTTTAGGATTTTATTGAATATCCTTGCTAACTTCTATGTATTTTGAGGTAATAATTTTTTCTCTAAATAGTTCTGCGTTGTTTCTATTTTATATAATCTTGCTTCATATGACTCATGTGCAATTTTATTATTTAAAATTTCCTCATCCAATTTATTTTCTATCTTTTTAAATCTTTTATCTATATACTTTATTAAATTGTGAAACTCTTTTGCTATTTCTTTACTTTGCTTACTAATCGCTTCTTCAATTTTCTCATTCATTGTTTTTATTAAACGTTCTTCTTGTGCTGATAACTTTTGGTCAAATCTTTCTTCTTGTGCTAATAATTTTTGATCAAATCTTTCTTCTAGCGCTGATAATTTTTGATCAAATCTTTCTTCTAACATATCTACCTTCTTTTCTAATGTATCTACTTTTGTTTTTACTTCCCTTATCTCTTGTAAAATAAGTTCTAAGGTTTCCTGCATATTCCTCACCTCCTCGAATAAAATTATTGTAAATTGAAATATTTAAGATATAAAAAATAGAACTAAAAATTTTAATTGAATAAAAATGATGAACTGATTATATTATTTTTGATATAAAAAGTCAACAAAATTTTCCATTTTCATAAAAAACTTTTATAGGATGTTCTAATCTACCATTTTTCAATATAAAGGAGGATTTCATGTTTCTAAAAAATAACTTTATTATATTAAAATTAAAAAGAAATTTTATATCCCTTCTATTTTTACTATTTACCATTTCTATTTTAATATTCTCCAATTCCAATTTATCAGCCGTCAAATCAGGAATCACTCTTTGGGCTACTTCTGTTGTGCCTTCTTTATTTCCTTTTTTTGTAGCAACAGAACTTTTAATGCATACCAACATTGTCTATCATATTGGTAATATTTTAAATCGATTTATGAAACCTCTATTTAATGTTCGAGGCGAAGGGGCCTTTGCCTTTATTATGGGAATTATTAGTGGATATCCCATCGGTGCCAAAATTGCTACCAATTTTAGGAAAGAAGATATTTGTACAAAAGAAGAATGTGAAAGACTTTTAAGTTTTTCTAATAATTCTGGACCTTTATTTATTATTGGCTCTGTTGGAATTTTACTATATCGAAATACTATGATTGGACTTTTATTATTTATTACTCACTTACTTGCCTCTTTATCTGTCGGAATCATTTTTCGCTTTTGGAAAAAAACAAAAAATTCTGATGTAGATTCTTTCATTTCAAAAACATACGCCAATACGAAAACACCAGCCTCTTTTTCTAATTTAGGCGAAATCTTATCAGAAAGTATTGTAAGCAGTATAAAATCTATCTTGGTTATTGGTGGATTTGTCGTCATCTTTTCATCTATTATTTCTATCTTAAAATCAAGTGGTATAACACATATGATAGAAATACTTGCAACGCCATTTTTCAATTTTATACATGTTTCACCTTCTTTTATTGAGCCACTATTTACAGGATTTTTTGAAATTACAAATGGGATTAGCACCATTTCCAATATTGCTTACAAAAAACTTTCTATCAATATATTAATGACTGCATTTTTACTTGGCTTTGGTGGTATATCTGTTTTATTACAAGTACTTAGTATTACTTCTAAAAGTGATTTATCTATTAAACCATATATCTATGGAAAACTATTACATGGTATTATAGCAGCTTTATATACTTACATATTAATGAATGTATTTCCTTTTTTTAATTTTGATTTATAGGTATATATTTTATTGACAACAATATATTTTAGTAAGGAGATGATAAAATGGAAAAAGATTTTAATTATTACCAACAACCTTTTATGGATTTTAATATGGGAAATCCTAATTTTGATATGAATGAATTATATAAAGACCCTATGTTTAATCCCATCATGCAATATGAACAAGCTTTTAGCTATTATCGTTATTTATGTACACAAATGGATTACAAAATTAAATGTAAAGAATATGAAAAATTATGTGCTTCTTCTCCTAATCCTGAAAGAAGAGATAATAAAAATGGATAACAACAAAAATAGCAATACAATCTTTATGGATTATATTGCTATTTTTATTTATGCTTAATTATGCAAAAAAGAAATATGCTAATACAATGATTCCCAATATAATTCGATAATATCCAAACACTTTAAAGTCATGTTTTTTAATATAGTTCATTAAAAACTTGATAACAAACATTGATACTACAAAAGATATTATCATTCCAACTAATAAGATAACAATTTCAGCACCTGTAAAGGCCAATCCAAATTTCACTAATTTTAATAAACTAGCACCTAACATAGTTGGAATTGCTAAATAAAATGTAAATTCTGCAGCATTTGGTCTTGATAATCCAATTAATAATCCACCAATAATGGTCGCTCCAGAACGTGAAGTCCCTGGAAAGATAGCTGCTAATAATTGAAATATACCTATTATTAATGCATCCTTGTAAGTAATTTCAGAATTTTTATCCTTTGCACCTTTTCTGTTTTTATTCCAGTTTTCAATGACAATAAAGGCAATACCAAATACAATTAAAGCAATGGCTATACAAGTCGGATTATAAAATAAAGCTTCAAATGTTTCATCAAATAATAAACCAATAATCGCTGCTGGTACACAACCTACTAAAATCTTTCCCCATAAACTCATAATATTTTTATCAAAATAAGATAAGATTCCTGTTGGTTTCATTGCATTTTCTTTATGTTTCGTAATTGGCCATATCTTCTTAAAGTATAATAATACAACTGCTAGAATTGCTCCTAATTGAATAACCACTTGAAACATTGACCAAAATTCTGGCGAAACATTTTCAAATTTTAGAAACTGTTCTACTAAGATTAAATGACCTGTGCTACTAATTGGTAACCATTCTGTAATTCCTTCTACAATTCCAAATATAATGGATTTTATAATATCTAAAAACATATCTTTTCTTCCTTTCTTAAATTCTTTTGTTTTCACTTATATATTGTTTTATAATATCTTTCATATATTTTGCTGATGTCATTGGTGCTGATTTTCCGTGGCAATCCTAATGCTTCTATAAAATTTAATTTTTCCTGTTCTACTATTTTTCTATCAATTCCATAAGGCTTTGAAGCCAAGTCAATTACTAATGTTTCCTTCTTAATTTCTTTCAATTCCTCTTTAAATATTCCCTTAGGAATTGTGTTTATGATTATATCATACTGTTTCAATTTTGTACAATTCTTTTGTAAATTTTCTATAGATATTGTTTCATATCCATATGCTACTGCCCATGCCTTTTCTATTTCACTGGTTGTCATACAGATTACTTTTGTAGATAAACCCTTTAGCTTACATGCTAAAACCTTACCGATTCTTCCAAATCCCATAATCAAACAATTGCTATCTTGCAATATTTTTTTCGTATTTTTTAATATGATTTCTATTGTAGCTTCTGCAGTTGGAATAGCATTTAATATAGCAAACCCTTCTTTCTGCATAAAATCAATTATTTGATTATGCTTTTTATGTAATTCCTCCTTTAATTCCTGCTGCATATTTCCAACAAATATAGTTTTATCTTCTAAATAATAGCATATTTCTTTAATAGCAATAGCTTTATTAGAAAATGGCATATTTAAATATATATCATCTTTAGAAAATGGCATTGGTAAAACAATATTATCAGAAGTTTTTATCATTTCATCATATTTTTCACATTCTTTAAAATTCTCTAACTTATCAAATCCCAGTATTTTTACTTCATGCTTTTCTTTTGATAATCCCTTTGCTAAGAAAAAATTTCTTAAATCTCCTCCTATGATACAAAAATTCATACTCATAAAATCCTCCTTCTTATAATTATAGTTTGGTTATAGGATTTTATGAGTATCCTGTTTATTTTTGTCTTTCATCTTGTTCTTTCTCTATATTTTCTATATGGATATTTTTAGTATCATTTTCTTTTACATTTTTCTTTAATAAATTAATATCATTATAACTTAAATGTCTTGTGATATCCACCATTTCCTCTAAATGTTCTTTTGCTTTTATTTCTTTTTGTGTTAATTTATTATCTTTCTCTTCCTGAATATCCAAATTAAATGGAATAGATACTCTTGCAATTACTGGAATAAATAATGGCTCTTTTCTAATTTTATCTACAATTCTTCTTGCATCTATATCAATTGCTGTATTTGCATAATTAATGGCTGTTTCTTTATCTCCTTTTATCAAATATATTTTGGCTAACTCATAATACGCATCTGCTGATAATTCTTCTTCTTCAATTGCTTGCAAAAATCTTTTTTCTGCTTCTTCCAAATCCTTATAAATCAATGCTATTTCAGCTAAAGAATACTTTGCATTATATAATAAAGAATTAATATTAGCAGCTTTTTCATAACAAATTTTTGCATTTTGGAAATCATTTAGCATGGTGTACGCAATTCCCAGATTATAATGTATTTCATAACTAACTGGGTTATATTTTAATGCTTCTTGATAGATATTAACAGCCTCTTTATACATTTCTTTTGAAATTAATATATCTCCTAATAATTCTGTTGCTTTATACATGTCTGGTTTCTTATCTAATAAATTAAATAACATCTCTGTTGCTTCATCTTTTTTGTCTAGCTGATTTAATAATTCAGCTACTTTATAATAAGATTCATAATCTTTTTTATTAATATCAATTGCTTGTACATATTCATCAATTGCTTTTCTCATTCCGCCTTCTTTTTCGTATAATTCTGCTAACATTTTATGCCCTTTATAACTATCAGGCACTTTTGAAACTAAATTTAATAAAGCTTCTTTTGCTTTTTTATCATTTCCCATTGACAAATAAAACCTTGCTCTTGTTATATTAATAATCTCTATTAGTGTCATTCCTCTTTTTTCTAGAATAATCACAATTCCTGGTATCACAATCGAAAGCACATATTTTAATAAGTTTAAAAACATATTTAATTCTATAAAAAGAGAAAATCCTAAAAAGTTTATTGCAATTCCAATTGCTTCTAATATTAAAATAACAATATAACTTGTATCATTATTTTTTATCATTTTAAAAAACATATATACAAAAATTGCAAGTGAAATTACTGTAAATACAAACTGTTCTATTATCATTTTGTCTCTCCTTTTTTTCTATCTATTCTAAGTTTTTAATTGCATTTCTTGCCATTTCATCACATCTATTATTAAATTCATTATCACTATGTCCTTTTACCTTTATAAATTTTACCTTATGTGTTTTTGTCAAAGCATATAATTCTTGCCAAACCTCTTTATTTTTTACTGGTTCTTTTCCTGATGTTTTCCAATTATTTTTCATCCAATTATATATCCATCCTTGGTTAAAAGCATTTACCACATAAGCACTATCACTATATATTTCTACTTCACAAGGAAACTTTAATAACTTGAGAGCCTCAATAACCGCCGTTAGCTCCATTATATTATTAGTCGTATTCTTCTCTCCACCTGATATTTCTTTTGTATTTCCTTTATACATTAAAATAGAACCCCAACCACCAGGTCCTGGATTTCCTGAACACGCTCCATCTGTATAGATAATTACCTTTTCCATAAAAAAACCTTTCTTCATTGTTTTTTATATTTTTTTATGATAACATTATATCAGTAATTTACAAATTATACAACATTTTTAAGAAAGGAAGTTTGGAAAATGAGCAAAGTTCTTGGAATTATAGCAGAATATAACCCATTTCATAATGGTCACTTATATCATTTACAAAAATCACTACAAGTTACAGGTTCTTCATATTCTGTAGCTATTGTGAGCGGGAATTTTACTCAAAGAGGATCCACTTCTCTAGTGGATAAATGGACAAAAGCTGAAATTGCTTTAAAAAACGGTATTGATTTAGTTCTTGAACTTCCTTTATTATATTCTATTTCTAGTGCTGAAAATTTTGCAGAAGGTGCCATTAAAATTCTAGATTCTTTAAAAGTTGTTGATTATATTTCTTTTGGTTCTGAATCAGGTGATATATCTACATTAAATATGATAGCTGACGTTTTATATAAAGAACCAAAAGCATATAAAAATATATTATCACATGAGCTTAGTAAAGGCTTATCCTTTCCTAAAGCAAGAGAAAATGCTTTACTTATGTATTTAAATGATATTCGAAAATTTTCAAATGTACTTTCTTCTCCTAATAACATTTTAGGAATTGAATACTTAAAAGCTTTAAAAAAATATAAAAGTAATATCATTCCTGTTACAATTGAAAGATATAACTCAAATTATCATGATACAAGTTATAGAGGAAATGTTGCAAGTGCTACAGCAATACGAAATATTGTCAAAAATAACGGTTGGGATATATTAAGAAAAGTTGTTCCAGAAAATACATTTTCTATTCTTTTGGAAAATATAAAAGTCGGACATGTAGTTCCCGATTTATCAGTTTTTGAAAAACAGATTATTTATAATTTAAGAAAAATGTCTATTCAAGAAATCGCACAACTTCCAGATGTTAGCGAAGGATTAGAAAATGCTATAAAAAATGCAGCTAATTCTTGTAATAGTGTGATAGAATTCTTAAATATCATTAAATCAAAAAGATATACAAATACCAGACTCCAAAGAATTTTAGTATATGCCTTATTAGGTATTACAAAAAAAGATATAGATTTATCTAAAAAAGCTATCCCTTATATTAGAGTTTTAGGCTTTAATAATAAAGGTAAATATTTAATTTCAGAAGTTGCCAGGGCCAATCCTAAATTAGAAATCATTACTTCTGTAAAAAAATATTTAGATACTAGTAACAACAAAAATTCTAGATATATGTTAGAAAAAGATATTTGGGCTACAAATGTGTATACGATTGGTTATGAATATGATTCTTGGAATAATTTGGATTATACACATAAATTAATAACTTTATAATTGTTCGTTTTTATATTTTATGGTATATTACTAATTATTAAGTAACTTTAAAATAAGTTTAATACAAAACAAAATAGAAAAACCTATCTTCACCTTTTTAGGGAGATAGGTTTTTTCCTATTTTGTTATCCATTTTACTAAATTTAAGTTTGCTGGTTCTAATAGCATTTCATGTTTTGGCATTACTCTAAATGTATAACCATAATTTCCACCAGTTGTTAACTCAATTTTTGTTGTAAAATAATATTTTCTGTGTTCTTCATCCGCCTCTTGTAATTGCATTGGAATAATACTTACATTTTCTACAACACCATTATCTAATATCTTTCCATAATATGCTTCTACTGTTACATTTTCTACATCAATATTTGGAAGTTGTACTTCACAACCTACTTCAATATTATTTCCAGCATCAATGGTTATATTATCAAGATTACTATTTTCTTGTGTAATTTTAATATCCTTCCAATTTTCATACAAATCTTTTTTCCATGCATTGTATGCTGCTACATTATCTATATTTTCATAATATTTTTTAGTTAAATTACATAATGGAATATACAATTGGTCTGTATAATCTACTAACATTCTAGCTGTACTATATTTTCCTCCTGTTGTCATAATAGAATTTTTCATAATTTCTAACCATCTTTTTGATATACCATTTTTATCTCTATCATAATATGTTGGAATAATTTTTTCTTCTAAAGTATGATACATACTTTGACTATCTGCCATATCTTGTGCTTCATATGAATCATATTCTGCATTTGTTCCAATTGTCCAACCATTATCTTGTGTATACCCTTCAGCCCACCAGCCATCTAGTACACTAAAATTGATAACACCATTAACAGATGCTTTTTGTCCACTCGTTCCAGAAGCCTCCATTGGTCTTCTTGGATTATTTAACCATACATCTACACCACTTATTAAATATCTTGACATGGCTATATTATAGTTTTCTAGTAAGAAGATTTTTCCTTTAAATTGTGGCATCATAGATACTTCATGAATATATTTAATTAAGTCTTGTCCCTCTTTATCTGCTGGATGTGCTTTTCCTGCAAAAATAATTTGAACAGGTCTTCCAGCATTATTCATAATTTGTGTCATTCTTTCAATATCTTTAAAAATTAATGTTGCTCTTTTATATGTTGCAAATCTTCTAGCAAAACCAATTGTTAAAGCATCTGGATTTAATTTTGATACAATTTCATTAATTTCTTCATAACTATATCCAGATCTTCTTAATCTTTCTGTTGTATTTTCTTTTACAAGATTAATTAATTTTCTTTTTCTTTCTACATGTGCACTCCATAATTTATCATCTGGAATATTTTTAATTTTCTCCCATACATAATCATGGTGCATATTATCTTGCCAATATGGAATTAAATATTTGTTATATAATTCTTTTAATTTTGGTGCTAACCATGAACAAGTATGAATTCCATTTGTGACATATCCAATTGGAGATTCATTTGCTGCAATGTTTGGCCATACCTCACTAAATAGTTCCCTTGAAACTGCTCCGTGAAGTTTACTAACACCATTTTTCTTTCCTGCGATTTTTAATGCTAATATTCCCATATTAAAGCCTTTTTCTAAATCTGGTCCTGGCTTCATTCCTAATTTTAAGAATTCTTCTCTTGTAATACCTAATCTTGGCCAGAAGTCTTTGAAATATTTTTCAACCAATTCAATTGGGAATATATCATTTCCTGCAGGTACTGGCGTATGTGTTGTAAATACAGTTTTTGAACTTGCTATATCTCTTGCCACTTCAAAAGAAACTTGTTTTTCTTTGATAATATTTTTGATAATCTCTAAGTTTAAAAATGCAGAATGCCCTTCATTCATATGATAAACCGTAGGTTTTAATCCCAAATATTTTGTAAGAAGATTAACACCTGCCATACCTAAAACAATTTCTTGTCTAATTCTCATTTCTTGGTCTCCGCCATATAGTTTTAAAGTTACATCTCTATCTTCTACATTGTTTTTTGGTATATCAGAATCCAATAAATATAATTTTACTCTTCCTACATTAATTTGCCATACTTTTAAATATAATCTTCTTTTAGGGAATTTAACATAGATAGTTAAATCGTCCCCCTTATCATCTTTTACAGGACTAATTGGTAAATCATATAAATCAATACTATTATATTCTGTTTCTTGTTGCCCATATCCATTAATTTTTTGATTAAAATATCCATGTTTATATAATAATCCTACTGCTACAAGTGGAATTCCTAAATCACTTGCAGATTTCAAATGATCTCCTGATAAAATTCCAAGTCCACCTGAATAAATTGGTATGGTTTGATCTAATCCATATTCTGCTGAAAAATATGCAATTAAATCCTTTTTATTTCCAGGATATTTATTAGAAAACCATGTATTTCTACTATTCATATAATCTTCAAAGTTTTCTGTTACTTTATCATATTCTTTTAAAAAGGTTATATCTTTAGATGCTTTCTCAAGTCTTTCTTGTGATACTTGTTTTAAGAACTTTACTGGATTTTTTGAACATTGTTCCCATAAATCCATATCCATTTTTTGGAACAATCTTAAAAATTCTGTATTCCAAGACCACCATAAGTTATTTGATATTTCTCCTAACTTTTCTATTCTTTTTGGTAATTGTGGATTTACCGTTATCCTATTAAATACATACATCTATATTTCCTCCTTAGTAATTCTCATTCTTTTTTCTCGTTGTTATATTTTATTTTACATATACATTATCTATTAAATATATAAAAATGTCAAACCTTTTTTATAAAAATTTTGAACTTTAAAAATTTTTATGGACATGCAAAATTTTTCCTTTTTGGCATGTCCAGATTCTCCACTTATTTATTCAAATGTTGGGTATCCATCTTCTCCTAGTTTCCACTTTTTCCAACCTGTTGGGTATCCTTCCTCCCCTTCATTTGTATATGAATTTAATAGATTCACAAATTCATTCTTATCTAAACTACTTATATCCTCTATACTTCCAGAATCTTCTACTTCTCCTACAATTGTAGAATTATAATAACAATTTGTTATTGTTCCAGAACCAATTGCATAACAACTTCTTGTAGACTCTAATTTACCAATATTGTAGCAATTATTTGTATAAGTTCCTCCTATTCCCTTTGAAACTAAATATGTTACTACTGTACCTTCAGTTGTAATATTTCCTACGTTATAACAATTATTAACAGTTGCTTCGGAGCTTTCAGATGTAACAATTCCTCCTGCAGACCATGATTTTGATTTTATATCTCCTTGATTAAAACAATTTGTAATTTCAACTTTTCCTGCTGCCTGTCCTAATATTCCAGATGAATTTCCGCCACCTTCCACATCACCTAAATTATAACAATTACTAATTTTTCCCGCATAAGAACCTGCTATTCCTCCCGAAGTATTTCCTTCTGAATAAATATGTCCTGTATTAAAACAATTTTCTAAAATTGTCTCTGCCCAGCCATTATGTCCTATTATCCCACCTGTAATTAATTTTCCTTTTACATTTGCTTTATTATAGCAATTATAGAAACTAGTCCACGGTCCATTCCCCGTTATTCCTCCTGCGTAATTTTCCGTTGAAGTGACATTTCCAGTTATTCCTAAATTTTTAATTGTTGCATGATTCGTTCCTCCAAATAGACCTGCATTATTGGTAGTATTTACATATATATTTTTTACTTCATTATTATTCCCATCAAAAGTTCCTTGAAATCTTGCTTCAACATCATTACTACTTCTTCCTATCGGAATAAATCCTACTCCATTTGTATCTGTAATAAGTTCTTTTAATGTTTTTTCACTAGCTTCATCTACTATATACGTATTTGTTGTTTCATCATATTGATATTTATGTTGGTTATCCTTATATGATAAACTAGAATTGAAATTTAATGTGGTCATTAGTTTTACAAATTTATTAACATAATTTTCTCCTTCATTAACACTTTTTGAAAAAGCACATAAATCTTCAATGCACCATATCTCATATGGCTTCTCTTCACTTCCATCTAACGTTTCTCCATCCTTTCCAGTTGTAATATCTCCTGGATTTTTATCCTCAATGATTTCTTGTGCTTCTCCTACATTTCCATCTTTATCTACTGTATAATATCTATTAGACTCATTAAATATAACTTCGAACTCATCTCCTATATCTGTTGCTTCTGTTTTTCCTTCTCCTGTTTCTTTATCTAGTTGTTGTTGTAATTCATCTTCTTCTATATTTCCATATTTATTATTCCCCATTGCCTCTACAGTTGCTTTTTCTACTATCTCTTTTTCATTGACTATCTCTGTTTCCTCTTTTGCTTGTCCTGCATTTCCAATAATTCCATTATCTCCTGTTATTGCACTTATTGTAATTCCTGCTAAAATTAATAAAACAATAATAGTGATAACTAATGCCAATAAGGTAATTCCTGTTTCTTTTTTCATCTTTTATACCTCTTTCTTTTTATTTCTTTTGTTTTCGTTATTTCATAAGTTCTCATTTTTTCTTTTAGTCAGATACTTAAGGACTTATGAACTAAAAATATAATATCAATAAAATGTAGTAAAGTCAATATAAAGAGTCAATAAAAATAAGAATTTAAAATTTATAAATAAAACAAAAAATAGAAACAAAAAAGCTTGTAAAGATATTCATAACAAGCGAATGCTGTTTTTTCTTTTATACCTTAAGTATCTGACTTAACGACTTATAAATTAAAAAATGTATAAATCATAACCACGTGTAAAACGCGTGGTTTGAACAAGCCCTAAAAGGGCTTATAACATTACCAGCGCCTAAATGA
>CALXKD010000006.1 GCA_944388795.1 uncultured Clostridia bacterium | reverse complement strand
TATACCCTTTATTTACCCTTTATGAAATAAATTTTAATGCTTTTTAACGGTTTTTAATGGTCTTAAATGGATTTTTCTAAGTAATAAAAAATCCTCTGTAAATCGCTTTAGCAGAGGCATTTCAGTGGTTGCGGGGGTAAGACTCGAACTTACGACCTTCGGGTTATGAGCCCGACGAGCTGCCAACTGCTCCACCCCGCGATATAAATTTTACAAATGTAATTATACTACTAATAGCATACATTGTCAACACTTTGATTGAAAATAGTAAATTCTAGTATAAAATATAATTTCACTCTATATAATATTCATAAAATAAAAAAATATGCATAAAAGCATAAAATTGTATATTTTTTATTAGTATTATGATATACTATACCCATGAAGGAGGTAAAATTATGAAAAACGAATTAATTATAAAAAAATGTAAATCTTGTGGGGCAATCGTAAAAGTTATTGAAGACTGTAACTGTAAAGGATGTGGTATTGTTTGCTGTGGAGAGCCAATGGAAGTATTAAAACCAAACTCAGTAGATGCAGCTGTTGAAAAACATGTACCAACTTATGAAAAAGTAGAAGATGAAATATTTGTAAAAGTAAATCATGTTATGGAAAAAGAACATTTTATAGAATGGGTAGCTTTAGTTGCAGATAATAAAGAATATACTGTAAAATTATATCCAGAACAAAATGCAGAATGTCGTTTTCCATATATACCAGGATCTTGCCTTTATGCTTATTGTAATAAACATGGTTTATGGAAAAAAGAAGTTGAATAATATAGAAGTAATTTATTTAAAAAATCTCAATAAGAATATTCCTATTGAGATTTTTCTATTTTTTCACATAATAATTTCTTTCTATTATTTTCTATTCCACTTCATTATTCATTTCTTCTATTTGGGTTTCATCTGTAGTCACTATATTCCCATCTACTACTATTTCTATTTTTTCATTTTCTGCACATTCTACCACTTCTTGACCAATACGAGCAATTAAATCACTAGCATTTGTAACTCCATTTGTAAATACACCCACTAAATATGTATTTTCCCCATAAATAACTCCATAATCATGAACATATCCCTCATAAGAACCATATTTATGTGCTACCTCATATTGTGGTAGATTTGCTTTTAAATATATACCACCTGAAGATTTTTTCATATATTCAATTAATTCTGCATATTTATCAGAATTTTCATATAAATGTTGTAGTACATCATAATAATAAGAAACATTTGCAATATTAGAGGTATAAAAATCTTCTGGTAATTCAACATCAGAATATTGGGTTAATTCTTCTTTGCATTTTCTATATCCTAAATTTCCCATTAAGATATTTAATGCTGTATTATCGCTGTTCACAATTGTTTGCTCTAAAAGATATGATAATGGAACTCTTTCTCCAACTGAATAATTTGCTGCAGTACTTCCACCTCCTGCTTCATAATCATCACTACCATATATCAATGTATCTGATAAACTTAATGTTCCTTCAGCTACCTTGTCATAATACAACATGGCAACAGGAACCTTAATTGTACTTGCAGCCGTAAAATAAGTATTTTCATTATAAAAATAATACTTTTTCTCTTCTAAATTATAATAGAAAAAATGAAAATTATTCTCATTTAAATTATTTTCTGCTCGAATCTCATTTATCAATTGCTCCACATCAGTATCTATGGTTTCCTCTATAACCTCTTCTTCAACAGAAACTTCTATACTTTCCTCTGCCACTTGTTCTTCTATTTCTTGACTTTGTGGTTCTTCTTTAGGTTTATTCACATTATAAATCATAATACCAATAATTATTAATAATAGTATAACCACTCTAATAGTAAATGTTTTCGGATTAATTTTTAATTTTCTTTTCTTTTTTTTCTGGGCATGTTTTCCTTTTTTACTCATTCATATACTCCGTTTTTATTTCATTATACCACAAAAATTTTATAATCAACTATTTTTCATTTAAAAATTACATTAAAAAAGCAACAATTATCTACATAATCATTGCTTCTATATTCTATCTTAAAAAGCCATTAATAATTTCTTCTTCTGCCTCTTTTTCAGATAATCCTAAAGTCATCAATTTTATCAATTGTTCTCCTGCAATTTTTCCAATAGCAGCTTCGTGAATTAAATTTGCTTCCACATTATTTGCTGTTATCTCAGGAGTTGCTGTAACAATTGCATTATCTTTTATGATAGCATCACATTCACTATGTGCAAAACATTTTTCATTCCCATATATTTTAGAAATAAATTCCTGTTTTGAATCTCCTGTTGCAACAGACCTTGATGTAACATGTGTACTAGAATTTTCTCCATTTAATTGTACATCAAATATGGTTTTTGCATATTGTTTTCCATCTGTCATAATTTTTTCAGTAACAACAAAATTTGTATTTTCTGCTAAAACGCCTTTTGTTTCTCTAATAGTTGAGCTAACGCCTTTGATTTGTACACTTTCCATTTCTAAACTACTTCCATTTTTTAGATATACCTCTGTTACTGGATTTAATATTCTTTTTCCATCTCCATTTCCTTCTCCATAATGTTTTTCTATATATCTTACTTTAGCTCCTTCTTCTAAGTAAAACCTATGAATTCCGTCATGTTGTGAATCCTTGTGATGGTCATTATGAATACCACATCCTGCAACAATAATAACATTTGCATTTTTTCCTATATAAAAATCATTATATACCACATCTTTTAATCCACTCTCTGTAATGATGACTGGAATATGAATAAATTCAAACTTTGTATTTTCTTTAACATAGATATCAATCCCTGATACATCTTTTTTGGTAACAATATTTACATTTTCTGTTACTTGTCTTTCTACTCCTTTACCATTTTTTCGAATATTATAGGCACCCTTAGTCATATTTTCTAAATTAGAAACCTCATTTAAAAGTGCTTCATCTACCTGATTTAAATTTTTTGACTCCATTTTTTCTCCTTTCTAACATTCTCCTTTTATTTTACAACACCCTTTATTCTTAATCTCTCCATTTAAAATCTCTTCACTTGTTCCAATTTTTTGTATTTTTCCAGATTTCATTAATATGATTTTATCTGCTATCTCTAAAATTCTTTCTTGGTGTGAAATAATAATTGTAGTTCCTTTTGTAATTTCACTCATTGTCTGGAAAACATCTATTAAATTATTAAAACTCCATAAGTCAATTCCAGCCTCTGGTTCATCAAAAATAGTTAATTTTGTTTCTCTTAAAGCAACTGTTGCTATTTCAATTCTTTTTAATTCTCCTCCTGATAAAGAACCATTCACTTCTCGATCTACATATTCTTTAGCACATAATCCTACTTTTGCTAAAGCATCACAAGCTTCTTTTTTAGTTATTTTTTTATGTGCCGCTATTTTTAACAAATCATAAACTGTAATCCCTTTAAACTTAACAGGTTGTTGAAATCCAAAACTAATTCCCAGTTTTGCTCTTTCATTAATTTCCATATTCGTAATATCTTTTCCATCAAAAAGAATTTTTCCTGCATCTGGTTTTTCAATTCCCATAATCATTTTTGCTAAAGTTGATTTTCCTGATCCATTTGGTCCTGTAATTGCTATGAATTTTCCTAAATCAATTTGTAGATTAATATGATTTAAGATTTTTTTATTTTCTCTTTCAAAACATATATCTTCTAATTCTAATATCATCTTTACCTCCTACTATTTCTTCTTATTTAATCTATTTTTTATGGTTACTTTTATACAGCTTTGGCATTTTGGATTATTTTCATCATAATCACAATCTAAATCTCCTAAATCCATTATCTTACCTATATACCTCTCCAATTTTTGAGTTGTGTCTGGTGACATAGCATGTTTCATAGATTTTGCTTCCTCTTCGGCATCTTTTTCATCCACCTCTAATATATCCACTAAAAACATTTTTATAATATCTTGTTTTTTTATAATTTCTTTTGCCAATTCTTCTCCTTGATATGTTAGATTAATATCACCATATACTTCATATTCTATTAAATCCATCTCTCTTAGATTTCTGATAGCTCTATTTACACTAGGTTTGGTTATCTTTAATTTTTTAGCTATATCTGTAACCCTAATCTTACCACTACTTTTTTCTAATATATATATGGTTTTTAAATACTCTTCTTGGGAATTTGTTAATTTCATATTCTCCTCCTTGTTAGTTTACGCTAACATTTTACTATGGTTTTTATACCTTGTCAAGTTTTTTTTAGATGAAATCTGTTTTTCTAATAATAAAAGTGCATTTATAAAACATTGACTGAATACTTATTTCACACAAATCAAATCTTTTATATTTTCATATTTTGCATCACCTATCCCGCTGACCTCCTTTATTTCCTCTATAGATTGAAATTTCCCATTTTCTTCTCTATAATCAATAATCTTAAGTGATGTAGATGGTCCTATCCCTGGTAATGTTTCTAATTCTGTTTGTGTCGCTGTATTAATATTTACTTTTCCAGTTTCGTTTTTCTTCTCACTTTCCCCGTTTTCTTGAACCACACCTCCTGATGATGTTATATATTTTGAAGTTTCATCTATTGCATTCATTCCTATGTTTTCTTCTGTATTTTCTCCTATCATTGGTATATATATTTTCATGCCATCTTCTAATTTAAAAGCTAAATTTAGATTCTTGGTATCTGCATTTTCTTTTAATCCTCCAGCTTTATCAATAGCATCTGAAATTCTACTGTTTTCCTCTAATTCAAAAACGCCTTCTTTATTCACTGCTCCTGATACATGAACAACAATTTTTTCGTTCTCCTCCTTTTTAACTTCTTCCCCCTTTTTTTGTGTATTCTCTATTGCATTTTCTTCTACTATTTCTTCTCCTGAAATAAATGTGGGTTCATCCTTTGTATAGATATAGTATAAAAAGGCAATGATAATTATAAATAAAATAATTGCTAAAATAATTTTTTGTTTTTTATTAAATTCGTACATAATACCTCCTTTTCAAAATTTTTTCACGAAATATACATATCTTGATTATAAAATGTAAAAAATAATTGCAAAATTCGACAAAATGCTATATAGTATTGATATTAAACAAATGATTTATAAAATTATTAGGAGTTTTTAAATGAAATTACATGTAAAAAAAATCTTTTTATTATCGTTTTTTATTCTTGCACTATTATTCAGTAATTTAAATATTGTTTATGCAGCAGATACAAATGCACCAGAATTAGTATCTAGAGCTGCTATCCTAATGGATAATAAAACGAATAAAATATTATATGACAAAAATTCTAATGAAAGAATGTTTCCAGCTAGTACTACTAAAATTCTAACAGCGATATTGGTTTTAGAAAACTGTGATTTAAATGAAATCATAACTGCCAGCTATGATGCTGTTATGTCTATACCAGAAGGATATGTGACTGCTAATATTGATGGTGATGAACAATTAACAGTAGAACAATTATTACAACTATTATTGGTACATTCTGCAAATGATGCAGCAAATGTTTTAGCAGAATATGTAGGTGGTTCTATAGAAAGCTTTGTATCTATGATGAATACAAAAGTAAATGAATTAGGCTTGACTAACACACATTTTACCAATGCTTATGGGTTACAAGATGATAATCATTATACAACAGCTTATGATTTATCCGTTATTATGCAATATTGTTTAAAAAATGATGATTTCAGAAGAATAGCAGGTAGTACTTCATGCTCAATTCCTGCAACCAATAAATCTGATGTTCGATCTTACACTTCTACCAACCAATTACTTGTCCCTAGCAATCCTAATTACTATAGTTATGTAACAGTTGGAAAAACTGGTTTTACCACTGAAGCTGGTGAATGTTTGGTATCTTGTGCTTATAAAAATGATTTAGAGCTAATTTGTGTTGTATTAGGTGGAACTGTTGTAGATGGTGTTTCTACAAGATTTTCTGAAAGCAAAACTTTATATGAATATGGATTTAATAACTTTTCCTTAAAAAATATTGCCAATCCTGGAGATATCATCACACAAATTGAAGTGCCAAATGCAACTTCAGATACAAAATCCTTAGAATTAGCTTTTACAGATAGTATTTATGCATTAGTAAATACTTCTGATCTTGAAACAAATTATACACCTGAAATACAATTACATTCAGATATATCTGCCCCTATTACACAAGGAGATGTTTTAGGAAGTGTTGTTTATACCATTGATGGAATTCAATATACTTCTGATATTGTTGCAACACATAATGTAGAAGCCTCTCAATTATTACAATTTGTTCTACAAATTGGTGGATTATTTATTGTTTTACTAATTACCTTTCGAATCTTTTTCTCAAATAGAAAAAAAGAAAATACAGATATCTAGATAAACAAAGGAGCAGACTATTAATTCGTCTGCCCCTTTATTTTATTCATAATCTTTTCCAATAACAATAGTGATATCTGCTTTACTAGAGCTTCCTGCTCCATTGCTAGAAATAGTTCCTGTTCCCACTACTTGTTTTATCTCGTCTATCACCATGTTAGAAACATCATTTTTATTTAAAATAACTGTTTTACTTGTAGATGTTGTATTTCCAGTTCTTGAAACATTGTACCCTTCTTCCTTTAGTTTATTAACAACTTCTTGAAGTACTTTCCCGTCATTTGTACCATTTAAAACCTCTACTTTTACACTAGATTTAGAACTTGTTGTAGAATCACTTGAACTTGAATTTGTAGTATTCTCATCGACCGTGTTACCATCCTCTGTTAATGTTTCTGGATAGAACAATTCTTTAATCATCTGTTCTGTTGCTTCTTCATCTACAACAAATATACTAACATTGTTGGTTTGACTTAAACTTGGTACACTTCCTGGTAAAGATTCTGTTAATAAATTTTCCGTACTAAATTCTACTGCATATGGAAGATAATCTTTTAAAGCATTAAAATCTACATTTGTTATTAAATTTCTACTAGCAATATCTAATACCGTTCCTAATTTTGTAATATTTTCTAATTTTACAGTTTGTTCAACAACTGCTGTTAGGAATTCTCTTTGATTTCTCATTCTTCCAATATCATTATCACCATATTCTGTTGGGAAGCTTGTTCCATCATTATTTTTTCTAAATCTTAATAATTCTTCTGCTTCTTGTCCATCTATTTCCTGCACACCTTTTTCAAAATGAATATGTAAATCTTGTGTAACATCATCATAATCCATATCTATTGGAACATCATATTCTATTGGTCCTAATGCATCTACTAATTCTATTAAAGCCTCTGTTTGTACGATTGCATAATATTTTAAATCTAAACCTGTTAATTCATTAACAGCATTTACTGTTTCCATAGGGTCTTTTGTCAAATTATATATCGCATTGATTTTGTCTGATGCTTTTGCTCTTTTTACATTTGTTCCTGTAAAAGAATCTCTTGGTATAGATAATAACACAGCTCTTTGGCTATTCGGATTGTATGATGCTACCATAATCGTATCTGTCAACGATACACCTTCTTGGTCTGTACTAACCCCCATTAATAGTACTTGAAATTCTCCTAAACTTTTTCTTGTATTCTCATCATGTCCAACAACCGTTGCTAGCATACCAGATAATCCACCACCATTTTTATGGACCCTATATGCAAATACGCCTCCTGCAATTAATATAATTAATAATATAACTAATAATACTTTTTTCCATGTTTTCATTTTTTTCTTTTCTTTTTTATTTTTACTATTTGTCTTTTGTCTTTGGTTCACTTTATTTTTACTCACTTATAATCCACTCCTAAAAAATCATGTAATTAGTATAGCAAATATAGAATCAAAAATCAACAAATAAAGACAAATTTTAAGAATTTGTCTTTATTATTTTTTATTAATTTCCACTTACATTCTCAAATAAAATACTTAATACATTATTTTCATTCATTATTTTTCCTATGTAAGACTCCTCAACAGTTGTATATACATTGTTTTTAGGATCTATTTCTCCACTTACATTAACAAGTAATAATAAGATATATACAATTAGTAAGCCTCTTAATATTCCATAAATAATACCACCCAATTTATTAAATTGATGTAATATTGGTAATTTTGCTACCAAGTTTGCCAAAGCTGTAACAAATCTTAATATAAGTCTTATTACTACATATAAAATTAAAATAACTGCACCTTGTATGATATTAATGGAAATGGTTCTTGCTGTTTCTGGTAACATATTATTTTGAATTGTTTCTACCACTTGGTTAGCATTTTCTTCACCATTTGTCATAATATCATTTGCCTCTTCTAATATAGCATCTTGAATCATTTCATCTATTCCTGTTACATTGATAATCAAATTTGAAACTGGTTTATATAACACTAATGTTAGAACAACTGCTATAATGACAGCAACCAATTGAATGGCTAATGTAATTAATCCCTTCCTATATGCTAAAAATGTGGATAATGCAATAATTGCTACAATAATAATATCTACAACTATACCCATAACTTCCTCCTATAAATTTATAATTTCAATTTTATCTCTATAAATAATTCCTGCAATACTGTTAGATACTGTAACATTTGTAATCTCTTGACTTGCTACATATCTCTTAACAAGCCATCCTCCTGTATTTATAAATTCCACCTCTGTTCCTAAATTTAAAGCAATAATATCTCCCTTTGTATAAATCTCTTTTACAGATGTTTCCACTGTATAATTTTTAATGTCTTTTGTATCTACATTAACAATATTTGCAACAGAATTTGCAGAAAATATTCCTGATGATTCTTCTTGTATTGTTGTAAAATAGTTATCTAAATTGATAGATTGTGCCGTGATTTTTTTATCATTATTTTCAAATAAAGTTGTTTCTTGTCCATTTTCTATAATATTTATCTTATCTGTATACATACAAATAATTCTATCATTATCCTGGTATTTGATACTTACTAGTAATTTATTTTGTTCACTTTGATAATTATTTTCTTCAGAATTTGTTGGATCTGTTTTTACCTTTTCTATAGATATAACTCTTATATTTGACTGTATAATTGTCCCTGATGTATCTACCTCTGCTATAGCCAGATATTTATTATCATTTGATATAGACACATCAACAGCAATAGTTGATGGTAAATATTTTTTAAATAATGCATTTCCATCTGGATCAAATACTTGAATAACACTTTTATAACTAGTTCCAGATATGATAACTGCTACATATCCATTTTTATTGATATATACTTGAGAAATATTTCCTTCAATTTCACTTTCCCAAGCAATTTCCTTATCTTCTACTACATATATTTTTTGTCCATTTTTTTCACCTATAATCAAAAATCGGTTAGAAGAATAAAACACTGGTGTTGTTATTTCTACATCCAAGCTTACCTCTTCTGTACCTGCTGAACCATATAGAGATAACTTATTCTTGTTTAATATTCCAATATACTTATTAAAAGCATATACATTTGATGTTTGCCCCTCCTCTAATTCAATTGTTGCTACTTTATCTTGTGAAACTTCCTTTCTAAACACTTGTATATCCATCCAATTTCTAAATTCTTTATTGGTTACATATAAAGCAACAAGAACAATAACCGCAACAACAACAATTGAAATGGTTACAGATAATATGATTTTTTTGGCATTCACTTTTTTCTTTTCAGGTTCTTCCCAATAATCCTTCATTACATTTCTCCTTATCTTTTGTTATTGTTATTCTACTATACTGAATGCAAAAAAGCAAGCTACTGCTTGTTTTTTTATAGATTCACTTACTTTTTAATAACATGATTTTTATAATTTGTATTAAGCCTATATATCCAAATACAGGATATAACAAATTTACTAAATTAGAAAAGCCAATTTTAGAGACTAATATAGAGCTTATACATATAAAAATAGCATATTGTTTATACTGCTTCTTTTCTTTTACTACATTTTCTAAAAAACTTGTTCCTAATGATATACTTGTTGTTAATATAGAACTTAAAATAATAAATCCATATATATATTTAAATATATTAGAAATTTTTGAAGCCACATATACAGCTGGCATTTCTAGATTTTCGATATTAACATCTACCTTTACTAACATAAAAAAGATAATATAAGATAACAAAATAACGATTATCACTGTTGATATCGATACAATTTTATTTTCTCTCCTATTATTTACTACATTTTGCAAAGCAATTAATACAGGAATTAATAATATAGTATTATAACTACCATAGATAATACTATCTAAAAGCCATTTACTACTTGGATTATTTATAACATAATTTTGGATCTCTAGTAAGCTTTTTAAATCAATTACTTGAAGCCCTATTAAAAATAAACTCCCTATTAATATAGGAACAAGCAATTGATTTACCTTTATTAAACCTGATACATTTTTCAAAAATACCATAAAGCATATAATGGCTAACATGATACTTCCAACTAAACTGTTTATATGAAATTGTTGTTCAAAATATGCTCCAAATCCTGCTATCATAATATAAAATGTAATTAAAATAAATATATTAATAATTGTATTAAAAATATCTAACTTTTTCTCATCTTTCAGAAAATATCTCAAAAATTCTTTATAATTTTTAATTTCATGATTTTTACAAATATTTAACACTTTATAAATAACCATTCCTAGTAACCCACTAGAAATAATAATTCCTATCAAGCCTTTTAGTCCATATTGATAGAAAAAAAGATATATTTCCTGTCCTGATGCAAATCCTGCTCCAATTAAAGTTCCTATTATAACAAATAATGCTTTACAAACTCGTTTTTTCATAAAAATAAACCTCATAAATATTTTATGAGGTTTTATTATTTTTATTCTTTTTCTATTTCTTTCTTCTTCTCTTTTGCCATACAATTAGTCCTACTAATATAATAACTGCTGGTACTGCAAATATAATGACTCTTACGATTGTATCTTGTTGTTCTGTTGCTGTATATGTTACAGTTCCTGTGCTTTTTCTTGCTGTTATATCTTCCTCCCTATCAGATAAATATGCTAAAGAATTTAATATTAAGTCCTTATTATTTCCTAATTGAATAGCAGGATATTGAGAGTTTTGTGCTAATTGATAATCTGATATGAAGTAATTTTCTCCATAAATAATTAATGTTGATGTTTTTGCTTGTTCTCCAGTTTCTTCATTTCCTTCTGTTATTGTTTTTTCTAATTCTGCTCCAACAACAAAAGATCCTGTTTCTTCTCCTTCTTCTGCTGTTGTTGCACTATTATTAAAGTTTGTTCTAAAATATGCTCCTGAACTTGTTGTGGCTAAATCTGTTTCTACAACATTTAAATCTTCTAATCTTTCTTCATTAATATTGATTTTTGTTGCATTTGCAAAAATAATTCCATCACTATATATATCTTCTGTTATGCTTGAGTATCCTAAATTTGGAATAATTAAATCTGGTGAACCAGATACCATTTTTGATGCATCTGTTTCTCTAATAATTCCTACTTCAAAAGGATTTACTCCATATAATGCTAAAACTTCATTCACATTTGGTAAATCTACTGTATTTGCCATTGCAGCATTTAACCATAAGATGTTGCCTCCTCGGTTAATATAATCTATAATTGCTGTTTTGGCTACATCATCAAAATCTTTTGATGGTGAAGTAATAATTAATGTATCACAATCCTCTGGAACACTTCCAGTTGATAAAATATTTAATGTATCTACCTCTGTTATTTCATTTTCTAGATATACATTTAAATAATTCATGTTATAGCTTAAACTAAAATCACTATATCCTTCTAAGAAATATATTTTTGGTATATCATCTGTTGTAACAGATACGATAGCACTTGTTAATCTTTCCTCTGCTATACTAATTGTTTCATAAGTAGTTGTATCATATGTTACCAAATCACTTTCTGTTAGTACTTTAGATCTATCTCCACATTCTACGATAATACCTGTTGAACCACTTTCTATACCATATTTTTCCGCTAAATCCGGTCTATCTTCTGCATTAACTGATTCTGCTACTATTCTTTCATTTGCATTTTTATATTGTTTTGCTAATTCTAAGTTTGAATCTCCATCTGTATATCCTACAAAATATATATTGACATCTTTATCTATGTCTTTTACTCTTTCTTTACTTTCATCTGTTAGTGTATATAGCTTCTCTTCTGTTAAATCTATTGGTGTTAACTCTAAACTTTGTATCCATGTATTTAGTGCTAAGAACACAAGTACAATTAATAAAACCAATACCAATGTCTTTGTTCCATCAATCAACCATTTTTTCTTTATTTTTTGAACAAATTTACTGGTTTCTTTATCTTTTTTTACTTTCTCTTTTTTAGCCTTT
This sequence comes from uncultured Clostridia bacterium, assembly GCA_944388795.1. GTDB lineage: Bacteria > Bacillota > Clostridia > TANB77 > CAG-508 > CAG-269. The sequence goes on along the minus strand of CALXKD010000006.1, from coordinate 44,570 downwards.
TTTTCTTTTGGCATCTTTTCTTTTTTTATCTTTTTATCTTTTTCTTCCTTTTCCTTCAACTTCACTAACCTCCTTACCTTACACTTTTTCTTCTTTGCATAACAATAATGGTTAACAATATACACATAATTGTAAATGTTATAAATGTTATTGTATCTGCAATATCAATTTGTCCTGTTGGAAAATTAGTAAATATATTTATTAATGAGAAATTGGTAAATATATCACTAAAGTTTGGCAAAAACCATGTTAATATAAAGAATCCTATTGTGATAACACCTGCAACAATTTGATTTTCTGTTATACTTGAAGCTAATAAACCAAATGCGATATAACTCATAGCTAATAATAAAAATCCTAATAAGGTTACCAATGCTGTTGTTAAATGTGGTGCTCCAAAATAACACAATATTCCAAAATACATAAATGTGCAAAGTTCTGTTATTACAACAATTAGTGTTGCTGAAATAAATTTTCCTAAAACAATTTTCGTAATACTAACAGGTGATGTTAATAATAATTGCTCTGTACCAGTTTTTCTTTCTTCTGCTAATGTTCTCATTGTAAGAATCGGAGTAATAAATGTTAGTATTGTAGCTCCTGAGTAAAATATATATTCAAAATTTGTACTTTGATAGTAAAATACATCTGTATAGAAAAATATGCTAAACATGATTAAAAATAATCCTATAAAAACATATCCTACTGGTGAAAAGAAATAAGATTTAAATTCTTTTTTTACAATTGCCCACATTATTTATTTCCTCCTTCTATTAATTTCATAAATGCATCTTCTAATGTTGTATCCGCCTTTTTCATTTCAAATATAGTTATATTTTCTTTTGCAAATTCAGAGAAAATTTTCTTTCTTAAATCAATATCTTTATTGGCCTCAATTAAATATTGTTTTGTTCCATCTTCATTTTCTTGAACAAGCTCTATATTTTTAACATCTTTTATTTTATCTTTTATATTTGAAATTTTATTTTCTGTATCCTCTACTGTAACATAGATACAATTATTATTATTTACTTTATCCTCCAAGTTTTCTGGTGTATCAATTGCTATAATTTTACCTTTATTAATAATGATAACCTTATTACATATTTGACTTACTTCTGATAAAATATGTGAGCTTAGAATAATTGTATGTGTCTTTCCAAGCTCTTTTATTAAGCTCCTGATTTCTGTAATTTGTTTTGGATCTAGTCCTACAGTTGGCTCATCTAATATTAATATTTTAGGTTCTCCTACTAATGCTCCTGCCATACTAACTCTTTGTTTATATCCTCTAGATAAATTTCTAGTTAATTTATTTTCAACATCTTTTAATCCTGTTTGTTCAATTACTTTTTCTACTTTTTCTTTTCTTACTTTTCTGTCTACTTGCTTCAATTCTGCCATATATGTCACAAATTCTTTTACGGTTAGTTCTGGATAAAGAGGTACTCCCTCTGGCATATACCCTATTTGTTTCTTGGCCTTTCTAGGTTTTCTTAATGTATTATATCCTTCAATTGTTACTTCACCAGATGTCTGCTCTATATAACCAGTTAAGATATTCATGGTTGTACTTTTTCCTGCCCCATTAGGTCCAAGTAGTCCTACAATTTCGCCATCATTTATAGAAAAGCTTATATCTTCTACGGCTACTGCTTTTCCATACTTTTTTGTAACATTTTTTACCTCTATCACAAAAATTCCTCCTTTGATTTTATTTATATCATGAACATATTATCATTTTAATTTATTGATGTAAAGAATTTCACAAAAAATTCACATAAACTTCTAGGGATATACCATTTTGCCAAATTTATATTTTCTATTTTTCCTCATAAAAATCTTTTCTTTTTCATATTTATTAATTAAGAAATGAGGTCAATTTATGAATTTTTTATATCCATTATTCTTATCTTTTACCATTATTTTTTTAGCTGAGTTAGGTGATAAAACGCAAATTATGGTTTTGTCTTTTTCAACTAAAAGTAAAATAAAAAATATTTTATTAGGTATTGCTTTGGGAACTTTTCTTAGTCACGGATTAGCTATTCTTTTAGGTAGTCAATTAGGCTCTATTAACAATGAAAGCTTTTCCTACTACTTAAATTTATTTACTTATCTTTCTTTTATTGTATTTGGAATAGTAGGATTTATTTCTATGAAAAGAAAATACTCTTCTATTAATGTACATGATAAAGAGGGAAGTAAAACAGGTTTCATTTCTAAATTGTGTAAATGGAAAATCAACTATTTATTTATCATTGCATTTTGTATATTGATAGGAGAATTAGGAGATAAAACATTTCTTTCTTCTATTGGACTTGGTATTCAATATCCTGAATATAAATTATCTTTGATTATTGGCTCTATCTTAGGCATGGTTTGTAGTAATCTTTTAGCAATTTTATGTGGTAAAATTTTAAGTATGAAATTTAATCAGAATATCATAGAAATCATTTCTAATAGTTTATTTATTCTTTTTGGTATTATTGGTCTAATATTTAAGTTTTAAAATATTTTTATCAAATTAAATGATTATTTTTCATTTTTTGTCTTAAAATCATTGACACAAGCTTATATTTGTGCTATTATATTTATTGTTATTTAGCTATGGGTCAGTAGCTCAGGTGGATAGAGCACAGGCCTTCTAAGCCTGGTGTCGGGGGTTCGAATCCCTCCTGGCTCACCAAAAAACAAGAGTTTTCAAACTCTTGTTTTTTTATTTCTATATTATATTTTTTAATTCTATTAAAAATGATAATATAAAAAAAAGTAACCAAAAAAAGAAAATAAAAATTACCAATATAGTTTATATAATATATAATATAATAGGATTTCTAATAAGTTTCTGTTTATTATGGAGAGGATAAATTAATAATGTGAAATCTCTTATATAAGGAGGATATACTTAATGAATAATAATATAATTAATAAAAATGATAGAAAATTGAAAAAAACATTGTTTTTAATAAGTGCATTAGTATATAACTTTACAATAGGATTTTTTAGTTTTTTAACTTTTTTAGGTATATCTTGGTCAATGATAAATTATAAAAATTATATTGAAATTGCAATAATTTTAATATTTATAATTTTATTACTTCCACTAAACATTTTCTTAAATAAAAAATTAGGAATCAATATCATATTATATATTTTTATATGTGTTTTATCATATATATTAGGTTATGGATTTTATATATTTATAACTTGAAATCAATAATAAATCCTGCAAAGTTAATAAGATTAGTTATAAATAAATTATTGTAAAGTATAGATTACTTCAGACAGAAAACTAATCTTTTTTTATTTTAATGTTACCTTTATGGTAATATGTAGATGGATATATAAAAAAGGAGCTCTAAGCAAAATGAGTAATAAAAAAATAAGGTAATATATTTTTGATGAAAAACTTGATATAACAAATATTATAAAAGACTTTGATGGATATGTTTTTGTTATCATAAAAAATAGCAAATATAATTTTATAAGTAAAGATATAAAAGAATTTGCTTCAGATGTCTTTTTAGTAATATGGCAAAATCGTGATAAATTAGATATAAACAAAGAAATAAAACCATATATTGCAAAAATAACAAAAAATTTAACTATGAAAAAACAAAGGAATATTACAAATCAAAACTTAGATATTGAAATTTTAGAAAGAACTATATATAGTAATATAGCTGTCTACTATACAGCAGAAGAAAAAGAAAAACAGCTATTATTATAGAAGAGTTAGAAAAGATGAAAGGCGAAGATAGAAAAATATTTATAAGTTATTACTATTTTTCAAAAAAAATAAAAGATATATCTAAGGACTTAAAATATCAGAGATCAAAGTAAAATCAAGGTTGTCAAGAATACGAAAAAAATTAAAGAGAGAATTAGAAAAAAGGGGGTATGGTTATGAACGAAAATAAAATAATAAAAAATATAATTGAAAAATCACAAATGAAAATAGCTGTATCCGAATTTAAAGAGTAGGAAAATACTTGCCAAAAATGAATAAAATAACAAAATCAGTTGCAACGATTTTAATTGTATTAGGTTTAGGAACAGGAGTTGTATTTGCTACAACAAATTTATATGAAAAAATATGGAAAGAACCTAAAAGTTATACAGAAGAAGAAATGATAAATAAATTACCCCCAACAGAACTTACAGAAAAAGAAAGAATTAATCAGTGAAGATGAAGCAAAAGATCTTGAAATATTAGAAAAAATAGGTTATAAAAATCAAACAATAAATAGAATAGAATTAAAAAGAGGTTATGATGAAACTGTAGACAGTTATTATATGGTAAAAACAAAATGGTGATATGAAGTAGGTCTTATGTTTCAATTAAATGACAATGATGGGGATTTTATTGGTTTTAATGGTATGGACTTAAAATATAAACATCTCGATTTACAGGAATAAACAATGAAGAAATTAGCAAAGTAGCCACAGATATATATAACAAGTTAGGTATAGAAGAAGGTAAATATACTTTATCTAAAACAAGTTCTGAAAACAATGCTTTTCAAAATCAAACAAATATATTATTAGTTGCAAATTTCTCTACATATTATGATGAAATACCAAATAAAAATGAATCTTTTAATGTTTCTTTTTTGAATTGTAACGGAGAAATATATTTAAACTCAGTATCAATAAATAATGATAATACCTATCAAAATAATCCTGCCGTAATAACAGAAGAAGAAGCCATAAACATTGTAAAAAATAAAGAGCAAGAATGAGCCCTCATGAAATTACTAATATAACAAGTAACTTATCAATAGAAAAAATGAATGCTTTTATATATCAACTTGAAAATAATAAATATGATTTACAGGTACTATGGAAGATGAAACATATTATAAAACTGAAAATATAACAAGAAAAGTATGGAAAATAAAAGTAGAACATGATGCAAAATGGAAAGATTATATGGATCATAATCAATATGTAAAAGAAGGTATGAACAAATACTATTATGTAGATACTACAACAGGAGAAATAATAAGTGGTTATCAAGCATATTGGGGTAGATAGTATAAAGTTAATATATAAATATAATTGTTGATAATTTATTGTTTTTATATTATTATAAATAATATGAAATTATGGAGGAGTTTATGAAAAAAATAATTATATCTATAATTACAGTTATTTTAATAATATTTTTAGCAATAGTTATCTCCTTTATGTATAATCTTTTTGGAGATGATATTACTAAAATAGATAATATAACAGAGAACGAAAAAAGAGAGATTGTTTCATTAATGGAATTAGATGATTATTATGATGAAATCAATTTAGAAAAAATAACAGTACCTCTTACTTACAGAGATATTTATTATAAAATTTATTTTAATTGTTTTACCAATATTGATATAGATAATATAGAATCAAGACCAAACTCTGATTTAGATTTGTATTTTGATAAAATAAAAGATAATCAATATATTTGTACTGTATCAAATATGGAAGAACAAGTTGAACTACTAGAAGAAATAAGGACCAAATATTCAAAATAATTAAAATAGAATAAAAATTTGATAAGAACAGATCAAAATGCCTATTCTTATCAAGTTTTTATTTTTGTCTATATTCTTCTAATTGTTTTTCCAAAGAGTTTGATAAATCTTTTTGTGATTCGTATATAGAATAATTATAGTAAGCTAGATTTTTCATATTAAAAAATAGAACGGTCATAGTTATCAACGCAATTACAAGTATAATAACAAAAGTCAATAATATTTTACTTAATTTATTCATTATTGAATCCCCCTTTTTTTCAAATTATATATTATGTTAAAATGAAAGTCAATATATATATTGTGATAATTTTTTAAACACAATTCTAACAGTTAATTAGAATTGTGTTTAAAAAATACAAATGAGTATATTGTATTAGGTTTCGACAAAGCACTAATAATTTAAGGGAAAAACAGGATTTTTTTACAAGTAATTATTGACATTTTATGTAGTAGTATCTATAATAGTAATTACGCAAGTATAACTTGCATCTCAGAGCTGATTCATAAGTTTAAAAGGAGAACTATTATGTTTAAATTTATGAAAAAGGTGATTGCTGTAATGACAATGGGAGCAATGCTTATTGCACCTTCAACTGTTTTTGCAGCTGAGACAAATCAGGACACAACGAAAGATACTGTTGCAGAAACAACAGAGGCAACAACACGGGATTCCAGTTCATTTACGATGGAACTTAAGCATAACATGGCTTCTGTTGTGCAACTTCGCTATATGGGATTCAACCCTACTGTAAAGGTACGAGCAACTGGCAATGCTAACATGACTTATAAAGTATGGGTTGTAAACCCGGTTGGAATTAAAGGTGATGTTGGATATGTACGTGGAGATGGCTCAACAATTGAGAAAAATCTTTTCTTAAGCGTTGGCGGAGATTATTATATCTACGTACAGCCATGGAGCGGAACAACGAACGGACAGTCATCATACTTTGATTTCACTATTACTTGGTAAGATGACTTTGCGTAGTTTGTGTAGCATGTAAAAATTTGTTTCGATTATGAATCAGCTTTGTAGGTTTTCTAGGACTTAATTTAAGGACTAGCAAGAGGAGGAGAACTTTATGTTTCTCCTCTTTTTGTATTTCCATTATTACTATTTCCTATATAATTTTGAATTATAGATATAGATTTATTATGAATTTTTTTAATGTTTTTTATATCAATATCTTTTGAAATACTACCCAATAAACGAATTTTACTTGTATCAGTTACGCTAAAATATGATATAAAAGCAACTGTGGATATAGTATCAATATAATTTATATCACAATTACCATTATACTCTTCTTTTATTTGTTTAACAATATATTTAAAAACTTGTTGTCCATGCTTTTTTAAAAAGAGTTCTTTAAAATTAATACCTAAACTTCCCATACGACCACACCCTATTTATTAAACTATTACTACACTATCATTTATGATAATATTATTACAACCTATTTTACAAAGTCAATAAATCTTCATCTTCAGCAATAGTAACAAATAAAAAATTTTTTCTAAGAAAATCTGTATTTTTATTAGATATTTTTATATAGTTTTCGCATTTCAGTATTTTTAATACTTTCAAGATTTATCCTTTTTGTCAAAAATGTCGTAAAAACCCCTATATTTCTATATTTTTAAAATTTAACTTTTTCAATGTTCTTCTGTATCATTAATATATCATTAATGATTTGTTGAAGCGTATTTGGATTTTGGCTTGGTTTAGTTCTATGTTTATTGTCCTTTCAGTTAAATGAGCATAAAACTGTTGTATTTTTTGAAAATTCCTTCTTCATATATACCACCTTCTTTCGTATTTTTTCACTTATATTTTATTATCTTTTTTGCGAAAAAATTATTTTTTTCAAAAAAACATAGCAAATTTTTATTGATTTTGCTATGTTCTTTATTTTTTATATTTTTATTCGTTATTACTATATTTAAACACTTTTACAAACATCTACCCATCTTTCATAATTTGATGTCTTTTCTAATTCTTCAATCGTTAATTTTATTGCACTATTAGAACTTCCACAGGCAGGATAAATAATAGGGAATCTTTTTAGTGAAGTATCTAAATACACTTGTACATTTTCATTAATTCCAAAAGGACAAACACCTCCTACTTCATGCCCTACCAATTCTTCAACATTTTCAAATGGTATCATTTTTGCCTTTGTATGAAATTCTGCTTTATATTTTGGATTATCTATTTTCTTATCTCCTGCAACAACAATTAATATCGGTTTATCCTCTACAATAAAAGACAATGTTTTTGCAATCTCCTCTTCTTTACAATTTACAGCTTTTGCTGCCTCTTCTACTGTTGCTGAAGAAACAGGAAACTCCATAATTTTATTTTCTAGTCCATATTGTTTCAAATATTCTTTTGCTTTTACAAATGACATATCTATTCCCACTTTCTAACAATTATTTACTCTTTATTTTTTCATTTTTAAAATTCATTCCAGTAAACCATTTCTTCCATAGAATTTCTTTTATCATGTGCATCACTTGGTTTTGCATCTTCTGCTGGATATCCGATTGGTAACAATGCAATAATTTCAAGATTTTCTGGAATCTCATATATTTCTCTAACTTTTTTAGGATCAAATGAACCAATCCACGTTGTTCCTAATCCTAAATCTTGTACTTCTAGCATCATATGTGTTGTTACAATACTAGCATCAATAATCCCTTCATCTTTATTGTCATATTTTCTTTTCCAAGAAACATTTTTATCATAGCATACAATCATAACCATTGGTGCTCCCCAACCGTATTTTGTACATTCCTTCAATCTTGATAATTTTTCTTCATCATCTAGGATTAAAATTCTTTGTGGTTGAAAATTCACAGCTGTTGGAGCAACTCTTCCCGCTTCTAATATTTTTTCAATTTTTTCTTTTTCAACCTTCTTTTTTAAAAAAGCTCTACACGAATACCGTTCTTTTGCTAAACTTAAAAAATCCATAAAAACCTCCTATGATACATAAAATATAAAAGAAATTATTAAAATTAATAATCTCTTCTATGCTTCTTTTTCTAAGCATTCTGATATAATGCTTTCTAAGTCAGTTGTATCAACAACTGAGCGAATAGAGGCATTTAGCATTTCTTTTGGCTTCATATGTTTTAGATTTAAAACATATCCATTCTTATATGCCAATTGTCTGATAAACTCTCTAATCGTTCTTCCATTTCCTTCTCTAAAAGGATGTAATACATTTAATTCTGCCATATAATAAGATAATCTTTTAACAAACATATCTTTATCTAAATTTTGCAAATAATTTTCTTCTTTCAATTGATTTAGTAATTTTCTTAATTCATCTTCTATATATTCCCATTCCGCAAAACTGAAATTTCCCTTTGCAATATTTTCATTTCTAAACAAGCCTGCAAATGGATAAATATCTTCAAAAAGGAACTTATGAATACCAACAAAATGATTCATATCAAAATTTCCTATTTGATGATTTTGTCTTAATTCATATAATTTTGCCAAAACAATCTTTCTTTCTATTTCCTCTAATTTTTTATTATCCCTTATATCTAGTTTATTTACTAATACATCACTATCTTTATAGCAATATATAGAATTTCTAGCTTCATACAAATCACTCATAGGACATTCTCCTTTTACATTGTCGTTCTCTTTATTATATCAATCATTTCAGGCATTGTAATTTCATTATCAAAATATCTTCGTAATAATGCAACATCTTCTTCTGTAACCTGCATATCTTCTATTGCTAAGTCTTGTTTTAAATTTGCAATATCAAACTCAAATTTTTCTTCTCGATTCATGTTTCCTCCTTAGATATCTCTATTTTTAACACACATATATATTATACCATAAAAAGCATTAAATTACTACCAAATTTTACCGTTATTTAATTTTTAAGCCTAATAATTTTGATAATTCTAATGCTTGAAATTCATTTACAATCATACCACTCAAATCTGGTATATCTACTGTAATCCCATTTAATTCACAAGTAGAAAAGTCTATTCCTTTTAATTTTGTTCTAAATAACTGCACTTTATTTAAATTACACTCTAAAAATGCAATATCCTTAAATTTAACTTCATTCATACTACTCGCTTGTAAATTACTATTTTCTATCCTTACATCTCTAAAACTAGAATTCGATAGATTGGCATAAACTAAATTAGATTCATTTATATACACATTAAAAATATCTGATTCTATAAAATCACACCCTGTTAATTTGCAACTAATAAACTCTACCTTATTAAAGCCTGCTTTACTAAAATTAGAATTTGAAAAATCACAATTTTTGAATATAATATCTGAAAAATATGCATTTTCAAAATTGGATTGTATATATTTACAATTTTCAAACATACAATTTCTAAATTCAAATTTTTCTACTCCAAGGTTTTCATCTTCATTATTTTTTATATATTTTTCTCTTATTTCATATTCTTCTATGTTTTCTAACAACGCTTTTCTCAAATCAGATATTTCATGAATTTCACCAATGTTAGGTTTTATAATTTTCATTCATTTTCTCCTTTAAATAATTAAAAACTTTGTAATCTATACAAAGTTTTTTACCCATATTTTTCTATACTTCAAATTCTACTTTTCTATTTGTTATTTGTCAATATTTTTTTCCATTATTAATTATTCTATTTATATCCTTTTTCTTCCTTATATGATTTCTTGAATAAATTCTTCTAAAGAAGCTATTTGCGTTATTTCTTCATCTTGCTTTATTTTTGTTAAAAAATATTCTGAATATTTATCTATCAAATATATGTCCTTCTTATTTTTTAAATTTCTTAATTCTTGTTTACATATATGTGCTTTTATATATTTCTTTAAATCTTTTTCCATGATATTAGTATCATCCTCCAAATGATTTAATGTTAAAATCGACAGCTCTTTAGCTGAATAATAGTCTCCATTACTAATACAAGATATTATTTTTTTCAAAAAGTCTTTATATTCTTTATTTTTTACCATTTCTAATTATTTCTCCACCTATTTTTATCTATTGTATCACTTTTAGTTATACTTATTGTTTTTTTACATATTATCATTTTCATTTATATTTTTCAAGCTTTTTTATAACTTTTATGAATATTTCACTTTGTTTTTTCTTATATTATTACTGTGTTCTAGATTAGCTCCCAGCTTGTTATACTTATGATAATACTTTAAAATTATGGAGGATGAAAATGAATTCTATCTCAAAAAGTGATATTGATAAAACCTTTGGAAAAATATTAAAAGATTTTAGAGTTAAAAAGGGCTATACGCAAGAAGTTATGGCAGAACAGTTAGGAATTTCTTTAAAATATATTTCTAGAATTGAAAACGGATATAGCGGAATTAAAACCCAGACCTTGATAAATTATATGAATATTTTAGGTATTAGTCCTAATACTATTTTTAAGGAATTTATGACAAATAAAGATAGTATAAAACAAATTAAAATATCTGAAAAATTAAATTATTTAACTGAGGAAAAACTTAATTTTGTAGATAATATCATTGATTTATTAATTAATTTTAAATAAAGTAAAAAAGGCACAATTCATATAGTGCCTTTTTATTTTATCAATTGATTCTATGCATTCCAAAATGCTTTATATGTTTTATATGCTGAATATATATCATATTTGCTTGTTACTTCATAAGGTGCGTGCATTGATAATACTGGAACACCACAGTCTATAACATCTGCTCCTTTATTAGCAATGATATAAGCAATTGTTCCTCCACCGCCGACATCTACTTTTCCAAGTTCTGCAACTTGATAATGAATATCGTTTTCTTCTAATACTTTTCTTACCCATGCCACATATTCTGCATTTGCATCAGATGCCCCTGATTTTCCTCTAGCTCCTGTATATTTATTCAAACTAATTCCTTTTCCTAAAAAGCCTGCATTTATTTTATCTGAAACAGAAGCATAGATTGGGTCAAAACCAGCATCTACATCTGAAGATAACATTTTTGAAAAGCAAAATACTTTATCTAATAAATTTGGTTTGTTCACACCCAATTTATTTAATATTTCTGAGACAAAGAAGTCAAACATATGTGATTCCATACCTGTATTTCCCATACTACCAATTTCTTCTTTATCAGATAATATACATATAGCTGTATTTTTTACATTTTCTAATTCCATCATTGCTGCCAATGATGTATAGGCACATACTTTATCATCTTGACCATATGCTGCCACCATACTTTCATCAAATCCCATACTTCTTGCTCTAAAAGCTGGTACTACTTCTATCTCTGTACTTGTTAAATCTGCTTCTGTAATTCCATATTTTTGATGTAATATATTTAAAATATTTAATTTTACTTGGTCTTTTCCTTTTTCTTCATAAGGAATACTTCCAATTAAAAGATTTAAATCTTCTCCATCAATTCCATTTTTTAATTTTTTCTCCATTTGGTCTTGTGCTAAATGTGGCAATAAATCTGTGATGGTAAAGATTGGATCATTTTCATCTTCTCCTATACAAATATCGATTTTTTCTCCATTTGTTTTCACAATCGTACCATGAATACTTAGTGGAATCGTTGTCCATTGATATTTCTTAATTCCACCATAATAATGTGTTTTAAAATATGCCATTTCTGTATCTTCATATAGAGGATTTGGTTTTAAATCTAATCTTGGTGAATCCACATGTGAACCAATAATATGTAATCCTTTCTCAATACTTTCTGTTCCGATAACAGCTAAATACATACTTTTATTTCTATTTACAAAATATACCTTGTCTCCAGGTTTTAAGGTATCAAATTCGATAATGTCTTTAAATCCATTTTGGTCAGCCAATTTTCTTGCCTTTTTCACAAATTCTCTTTCTGTCTTTGCTTGATTTAAGAAATCCATGTAACCTTTTGAAAAATCAAATATAGCTTGTCTTTTTTCATCATTTACACTTTTCCAACCATTTTCCTTTTTATCAAAAAGCTTTTCTTTTAATTCTTCACTCATATTTATCCCTCCTATATATTCTTTTTTCTGTTTCACAGTATATCATTATATAATTCATTTTTCCACTATTTTTATAATTTATTCCAAAAATCTGGTTATACTATGTATATAATTATTTGGAAAGGTGGAATTTTATGAATTCATTATGGATAGATTCCGTAAAAGGAACTTCAAAATTTGAATCATTAGATAAAAATTCAGAAGCTGATATTTGTATTATTGGAGCAGGTATTTTGGGAATGACTTGTGGATATTATTTAAGTCACTTAGGTTTTAAAGTCATTTTAATCGATAAAAATAATTTAGCTGGTACCACTAGTTTTACAACTGGTAAAATTACCAGTCAACATGATTTATTTTATTCTTATCTAAACACCTCTTATGATATGCATTTTGCAAAAGATTATTTAGAGGTAAATGAAAAGGCCATCAAAAATATTAAAGATATTATCAATAAAGAACAAATTGATTGTGATTTTGAAATACAAAATAGTTATGTATATACAACAAAAAAGGAAGAAGTCAATTTATTAGAAAAGGAACAAAAAGTATTAGAAAGTTTAGATTATCATGCTGAACTAACCAAAAATGTTTCTTTGCCATTTGAAGTGGAAAGTGCTTTGTGTTTTAAAAACCAAGCAAAATTTAATCCTTTAAAATATATTTTAGGATTATCGAAAAGCATTATTGAAAAAAATGGACAAATTTATACCAATACCACAGCTGTGGATATAGAAAAAGATAAGAAAAACTATGTAGTCTATACAGATAATGGCAAAATGATAAAAGCAAAACATGTCATTATGGCAACACGTTATCCATTTATGAATGTTCCTGGTTTTTATTTTTCTAAATTATATCAATCCACTTCTTATATCATTGCCTTAGATACCAAAAACGACCCATTAAATGATATGTATATTAATATTTCTTCTCCTATTTATTCCTTTAGAACGACAAAATTTAATGGTAAAGATATTTTATTATTGGCAAGTGGTAATAGTAAAACTGGTCATAATTATTCTCAAGAAAATCCTTATGATGTCTTGAAAAATTTTGCTAAACAATATTATCCGGATTGTGATGTTTTATATGAGTGGAGTAGTGAGGATTGTATCTCTTTAGACAAGCTTCCTTACATTGGTAAATATTCTAGTCTATTACCAAATGTATATGTAGGGACTGGATTTAAAAAATGGGGCATGACACTTTCTAATGTTGCAGCTAATTTAATTGTTGATGAAATTTGTGAAAGAAAAAATCCATATGCTTATTTATTTGATTCTACAAGATTTGGCTTATTTAAAAATTTTGACGAAGTAAAAAACATGGTTGTGGATTCTACCAATTCTTTATTACTCAATAAATTAAAAGCTTCAGATACTTCTTTAGAAAACATTAAACCACATTCTGGAGATATTATTGAACTAGATGGAAAAAAAGTAGGTGTTTATAGAGATAAAGAAAATAAAATTCATGCGATTAATCCAATTTGTACACATCTAGGATGTTTACTTACTTGGAATGATATTGATAAAACTTGGGATTGCCCTTGCCATGGTTCTCGCTATGATGCTATGGGTAAAAATCTATACGGACCTGCCTTTAAAGATTTAGAAATTTATCAATAATATTGTAATACTTTTTTCTTATTTATTTCTTTTGTAATATTTTATAGAAATTTGTTGTTTTTTGTGTTTTTTTATTGACTTGTTTTCTTTTATTTGCTACAATACCAGTAATAAATCATATATTTATATATCGATTTATGAATTATTTTTTGTTTATGAACTAGATTTCTCCTATAACAGTAATCTAGTTCTTTTTTTATATTTTTCTAAATAAAAAATGAACTTTAAGGGCTATCCCTAAAGTTCAACATTCACATTTTTGTTCATATTTATTCTTTCGCTGATTTCTTTTCTAATTTATAAATAATAAAAGATAAAATAACACCTAATGTAGCTGTAATCAATTGTGTTGTACTCATAGCTGTTTGTAAATTTGAAACTAATTTCTCTGGAAAAACACCAAAAGCATTTAAAATTCCAAAGAATGCAAATATGATGGCTACTTTTACAACCACACCTACTATTCCTGCTAAGAAATAATGTTTATTTTTCCCTAACATGATAAATTTGTAAGCATATACTAATGCAAAATTTCCTACCCATATTGCTGGTATCATATATACCATATATGTAGAAGCTGTTCCAAATACATATCCACTTAATATTGTAGAAATACTTGGCATTGTTACAACTCCAAGAATTTTAGCCCAACCTTTTAAATTAATAGCTGTTGTGACTAAAGCCATATTGACAATTGTTCCAACAATTAATTGAGAATTACTTGCTATCACACTTGTTGATCCAAATAGACTTGTAATAAGCTGTCCTAAAAATGTTGGAACTAATAGGGCAATTAAAAATATAATAATTGTTTGTGCTATATCAGCACCTTTTGAAAATTGAGTTATTCTTTTATTAATAACACTTTCATTCTCCATTTTAAACTCCTCCTTTTATAGAAATAGAGCTTTAAAATAAGAATATATCTTTACTATACATTGGAATAAATCACTTTACTTGTAATTCCAGAAAGTTTACCTATTTTTCCTGATAAAGTGTTTATTTCGTCTTGTGGTGCATCTACGATAATATTAATAATATTGATAGATTTTTTAGGATATGGCATACCCATTCTTCCAATAATCCATTTCGAATAGTCATGTAAAATAGAGTTTAGTTTTTCTACTTCATCCTTTTTTTCTAATATTATTCCTATTATGGCAACCCTTGTATCCATGATTTCCTCCTAAATATGATATTCATACTTCTACTTCAATAACATTTTAGTATCAGAAATTTTTAAATACTTTGCTATAAAGATATTCTTACTAGCTCAGTCCTTGTTATTATATCACACTTTTCTATATTTTCAATATACTTCTTAAAATAGAAAAATACCACATTTATAAATGTGGTATTTAAAATTTGGAGCAGGTAGTGGGAATCGAACCCACGTCATCAGCTTGGAAGGCTGAGGTTCTACCATTGAACTACACCTGCATGACTCTTGACATTTATAAATTATACTGGGTTTTCTTCATTTTGTCAATACTTTCTTCAAATATTTTTCTAATAATATTATTAAAAGTCAAAAATAAAGTATATACATACTCGTTATATACTTTATTTCTTTTTATATATTTTTTCCAAATATTTCTGGATTTCCTCCAACAAATTTGAGTTTTCCCTCGTCATAAATAATCGCTTGATCATCTCGTATTGCATAAACAGGAAATGGATTATCTCTTAAAACCTCTTCTAAAAATTCTTTATTCCATTTTTTATGATCTTCTCTCATATAGTGTGGAACAATATTAAACTCTACCAATCCTAATGTTTTATTTTCTATTTTTTCCTTTTCCACCTGATATCTTTCTTTCCAATACGGAGCACTTTCTATTTGCTTTCCCAATACAGTTGCACCTGCTGATGTTCCCATAATAACTTTATTTTTAGCACATTTTCTTAAAATTTCATCAAATCCTGTTTCTTTAAATAAATTTGGTAAAATAAATTGCTTTCCACCAACAATATATATAATATCTGTATTGACTAATCTTTTTCTGATTTCTTCCTTTGTATATGCTCTTAAATTCACAAAATCAATTGTTCCACCTATATATTTTGCTATATTCCCTAATTCTTGTATTAACCATCTTTTATCTTCATTCTCCGGAATTACAATATATGCTTCATTAATGATAGAAATATTTATATTACTTAATGATTTTCCTACCAATTCAGATACATTTTCTGCAATTTCATCTGTTGTAAAGCCTTGCGAAGCCAATACTAATTTCATGACAAATCCTCCTTTAAATTATATTTATTTATCATTTCTTTTGTTGCAAATCCATTATGCATATTTACTTTTTCTAAAAATACAATTCCATCTAAATGATCACATTCATGTTGGATATCTCTTGCTGTAAATCCCTGAACTTGTTTTGTTATTTTTTCTCCTTGTTCATTATAATAAGTAACTTCTATATCATGATATCTTTCCACTTTTCCTCTAATTGCTGGTACACTTAGACACCCTTCATATTCTATATAAGTTTCTTCTGATAAATTTCTCCAAACAGGATTTATCATAATTGTTGTTGGAATATCCTCACAATCTTGATAAGTACAGTTATCTTTTTCCACTTGTATAATGACAATTCTTTTATTCACACCTATTTGTGGAGCTGCTATTCCAAATCCACCTGTAAAATTCAAAGTTTCCTTCATATCTTCTATAATTTCTATGATAGATTCATTTATATGGTGTATATCTACTTCTTCACACTTTGTTGATAAAATAGGATTTCCTACTTCTCTTACCTTTAATACTTTTCCCATCGTGTACCTCCTATTTCAAGTTATTTTATAAATCTATAAAGAATTCTATATATTCATCATCATTTTTAACATAAATCTTTCCTTCATGCAACTCTATAATTTGTTTGGTTATGGCAAGTCCTAATCCTGCTCCACCTGTACTACTTGTTCTTGCATCATCTCCTCTATAAAATTTTTCAAATAATTTATCTAATTTATATTGTGGAATTTTATCTCCTTTATTTCTGAATACAATTGATATTTTTCCTTCCTTTTCCTCTAATTGTATCTCGATTGTGGTATTTTCATAACTATAATTAATGGCATTTTTTAATAAATTATCAAATGCTCTTGCTAATTTATCTCCATCTCCAACATACATCACCTTATCAACAGACTCCAAATGGCATTTTAAATTTCTTTTTTCAAGCATTGGATAACATTCGTCAATCACTTGTTTTAATAGATACACTAAGTTAATTTCCTGCTTATTAATCGGCATATTTTGTAAATTATATCTTGTAATATCAAAAAATTGATTGGTCAAATCCTCTACTCTTAAAGCTTTATCTAATGCAATTTTAATATACTTTTCTTGCAATTCTTTTGATATTTGTTTTTCATCTTTTAATAATGTTAAATATCCAATAATAGAAGTTAATGGTGTTTTTAAATCATGTGCCATATACACAATTAAATCATTTTTCTTTTGCTCCGCTTCTCTTTCATTCTTTTTCGTTAATATATAATCATATTTAATTTCATTGATCTTATCTGAAAATTGGTTCATTTCACTTGGTAACTTAATGGTTTCATTATCCTCTTTTAATATTAAATCTAAAGCATTATATACTTCATGCATAGCATTTACATATTTTGAAATAAATCGATAAATAATCACTGCTAAAACAATTCCAATATACACATATACTACAATTTCTCTATTATATACAATCCATGAATATACGTCATAGTTTAAATTTGATACAATATTCGATATAATGCCCTCAAAAAACATAGCAATAATAAAATATACTATCAAGGAAACAATGACTGCCACCATAATATTTGCCATTAAAGACATACATAATCTCATTTTCATTTTTGTTAAATCATTCATTTTCAATTTTATATCCCACTCCCCATACCGTTTTTATAAATTTTGGATGTTTCGTATCTTCATTTAATTTTTCTCGTATCCTTCTAATATGCACCATAACTGTATTGTTACTATCTAAATATTTTTCTTTCCACACTTTTTCAAATAATTCTTCTGAAGGAATCACTTTTCCTCTATTTTCTGCTAAATATAATAATATTTCAAATTCTATTGGTGTTAAATCTACCTCTCTTTCATATAGCAAACATTTATGTTTATCTTTATCTATCACTAATCCATTGATTTCTATTGTATGATTTGTTTTATTCTCTCCATTATATAATGTATATCTTCTTAATGCTGATTTTACTCTTGCCACCAATTCTAACGGATTAAAGGGTTTGGTAATATAATCATCTGCTCCTAGTGTTAATCCCTTTATCTTATCATTATCCTCTATTTTAGCAGTTAGCATAATGACAGGAAATTTAAGTCCTTTTTTTCGAATATATCTACAAATTTCAAATCCATCTTTCCCTTCTATCATAACATCCAAAATAGCAACATCTATTTTCTCAGTATCTATACAATGAATTGCCTCTTCTGACTTATAAAATTTATATATATGGTAATTCTCATTTTGTAAATATACCTCTACTAAATCCGCTATTTCTTTTTCATCATCTAATACTAAAATATTCATACCAATCCCCTTTCTTTTATCTAAATTATATCATAAATCTATAGTTTTTCTGTACTTTTTTCTAATTGTAAGAAAAAGTTAAGAATTTGTTAATCCTTTTTTAAAGTTCTTTCTATGTTGATTCTATAAAATATATTTAAAGATAAAAATTAAGTTAGAAAGAAGGTATATACATGAAAAACAGAATACATAAAAGAAAATTAAATAAAAAAAGATTTCTATTATCTTTGATTTTATTATGTGTTGTAGTTTATTTATATATAAACTCTCATAATATTTCAATTAAAAGTACAGATTTTATTTCATCTTTAGATAATCATTCCGAATATGATATTATCAAGCAAGACACAAATCCGAATTATGCCGGAATAGGTCAAGAAAACATAAACCATATAGATGGATATTTTACAACTTTCACAACAGAAAAAAATCATCAAAAAACCTATTTGGAATATAAACAAAATGGAGATGCTTCTTGGAGCAATAACACCTATTGGGGAGATACTATGGCTGAAAATGGTTGTGGTATAACGGTTATGTCTATTATTTTAAGTGGTTATCATAAAAATTATACACCTGAAGATTTGAGACAAAAATATTATCCAGTTATGGATTACGAACAATTTCCAAGTGAACTAGCTTCTACTTTTGGAATTAAAAATTCTGGTTTTTATTATGATTCTGAACATTTATCCAATTCCTCAATCGAAGAGCATTTACTTACCAATAGACCAATTATTGTCTGTGTTTGGAATACTCCCCACAATAATCGTTGGACAACTGCTTCTCATTACATGGCACTTCTTGCTACTGATGGAAAGGGAATGGTTTATGTTTCTAATCCAAATGGATTGAAAAATGATAGTAAAAGCTCTGGATGGTATGACATTAATGAGATTACGCCTTACCTTGCAAAAGCAATTTATATTGAAGATTATGAATAAAAAACTAAAAAGCAAAATCTGCTTTTTAGTTTTTCTTTTCTCTTTTTCTTATTTTGTAAATAATACTTTTTCTGATTTATATTGTTTTATGATATAGGCAAAAACGATACTTATATAAATTATGGTAGATACTGCCATTAATACGATATTTAATATATCGATAGTTCCATTATTAATATCTGTAAATATTAAAGTAAAGTTTATAAATGGTATTATAGAAAGTATTGGTGTTGTTGTTATTCCCATCATAAATGCAATCATTCCTGGAAAGAATGATATAAATGTTAGTGGCGTTAAGGCACTTTGTGCCTCTTTAAAAGTCTTTGATGTACTTGCAATAGAAATGCATAATCCACTTATAAAGAATGAATATACAATGATTACAATTACAGCAAATACTATCGTAATTGGAGAAAACATTGTATCTATTCCCTCATATATTGAAAACATATTTTTTGTAACAATTAAAGATATGATTGCTAGTACCAAACTAATAACACCGGTAATAATAGAAGATATTGTAACTCCTAAAAATTTCCCTATAATAATATCTTTACTCTTTATTGGAAATGTAAGTAATGTTTCTAATGTTCCTCTTTCTCTTTCCCCTGCCGTTGTATCTGTTGCAGGATATGTAGCTGAAACTGTTATTGCCATCATTATGAAAAGAAATGCATAATTTTTTATATAATTTGCAAAGTAATTATCTTGTTCAATCATATTTTCTTCTACTGTAATAATGTTTAATACTTCATCTGGATTTAAATTATTTTCTTGCAAGTAGTTTTGTTGTAAATATTGTTTATATGTATTAAAATATGTTTCCATTAAGCTGCTTGAATATGTGCTTGTATCTGAACCATCTGTATTAATTATATATTTATTTCCATCTTTTGTTATATATAAGTCAATATCTCCATCATCATATTGTTGTTTTAATTCTTCTTCATTTCCATTTATAATTTCAATGTTCATTTCTTTTGCTATATTTTTTTCTACATCTGTCATTTCATATGCAAAACCAATTTTATTGTACTCCTCTACATCCTTACTTACTTGTGCTTCAAATAAAGCTGACATTCCAATAACTAAAAGTGGTATAAATATTGGTATAATTAACATCATAGCAAGTGATTTTTTATCTCTAAATAATTCTCTTAATTCTTTTTTTAGGATATTCCATAAATTACTCTTCAATTGAAACACCTCCTATCATCTTGAAAAAGGCATCTCTCAAGTTAGTTGTTTGCGTATCCTCTTTTATTTCTTTAGGTGTTCCTGCATGAATAACCTCTCCATTATTAATCATAATAACTCTATCACATATGTTCTCGGCTTCCTCCATATAATGTGTAGAATATAATATTGTTTTTCCTTTTTGCTTTTCTTGTTTCATAAAGTCTAAAATAATTTGGCTAGAAATAATATCTAATCCTGTTGTTGCTTCATCTAAAATATAATATTTAGGGTCATGCACTAAACATCTTGCTATATTTACTCTTTGTGTTTGTCCAGTAGATAATGTTCCAATTCGGTTATATAAAAACTTATGCATGTTTAAAATGTCTGAAATTTCTTGTATTCTTTTCTCTATATTTTTATCTTCCATTCCATAGATTCCTCCACACATTTTTAGAAGTTCATATGTAGATAATGTATCATATAATTTTGTGTTTCCTGATAAATATGCTATTTTTTGTTTTATTTCAATCTCATTGTCTTTATAATTTAATCCATCAAAAGAAATGCTACCTTTTGTTGGCTCTAATATCCCTGCTATCATTCTTAAAAGCGTTGTCTTTCCTGCTCCATTTGGTCCTAATATGCCTATAATTTCTCCCTCTTTTGCTTCAAAAGTAATTTCTTTATCTGCATAAAATTCTTCTTTTTCTTTTTTATTTTTATATCTAACAAATTTTTTTGTTAGCTTGTTAACTTCAACCATAACATCCTCCTTATCTGTGTTTTTAAAAATTATACCATAATAGGTAAGTAGCGTATAGAGTTTTCTTTTATTTTCATATATTTTTTTAGTGATTAGGTAGCTACTCTCATTTTAAAAAAAGAATTAGAAAATTACATTTCTAATTCTAATTTTTTTATTTATTTTTCAATTCTTCTTGTATAGCTACATTGTTTTCTAATAACCAATAACTTGTGATAATTGTTATAAAAATAGGAATCATACTTAAGATGGGATTACTCAAACCACAAGCCAAAGCCACTAAAAGGAAAAATATATTTCGATATTTTATTCTTGTTTGATTTATTTTTAATTGTGCTTTTAACTCTTCTTTTGTCATTTCGCTTAAATATTTTCCATTATAGATTAACCTTCTTTTCATATTTCATCATTCCTTTCCAAGAAATATGTTATGCATAAAAAAATTAGCCCTCTTTTTTACAATAAATTTTATAAGATACTTTATAAGATATATAATGCATCATTATGATAGAAATAATTAAAATTGGTATTCCAAACTTATCTAAAAAGTTTTGTATCATCTCCATATTTATTCCAATCCCTATCTTTGTTACAAGATAACCGATTCCGACAATTAACAAGATCAGTGCAAAGATTAGTATAAACATTTGAATTCTTCCTTTTTCAGCTCCCCATTTATAGATACTTGGAATTTGAATTGCTTCTACCAAAGAAATTCCAAACATACCACCTAATGTTGTTATAAATATTGCATGAAAATCTACTGCAATGATTTCCTCTGGATGAATGGCATTCATTATTTGAATCACAATTGGTGTTATAATAACTCCTAATATTCCACCTATGATAATCATTGCAATAATAAATATATATTTAGAAAGCACAATTTCTTTTTTGTTTGTTGGCAAAGATAATATATATGTATTAGACTTTGATATATCATCATAACTGAAAGTAGATAAAGCTATCATACCAACCATTGTTATCGCAATAATTGGTATATAATTTACCATACTAGAACTTGCCATTCCCATTACACACATGCATATTAATAATATAAGTAACGACATCTTGTAACTTGCTAAATTGAATATGTCCTTCTTTATCAAGCCTTTTATTGTTTTCATAGCTATTTTCCCCCTTTAATATAAAATAACATAATATCTTCAATTGTCGGTTTATCAATTGTTGTAATAGAATATTTATTTTTAAATTTTTCTTTATTCTCTGTTAATACTTCATATTGATATTTTTCTTTTTTATAAGCAATATAATCTTCTTTTTGAATTCTATGAAAATCATTCTCACTACATTTGACAATTCCATATTCCTCTAACAAATCTTGTGTAGGCATTTTGAAAACTAAATTACCTTTATTGATAAATATAATGTAATCTGATATATGTTCTAAATCTGTTGTGATATGTGTAGAAATTAAAATTGCTCTTTTTTCATCCTCTTCTATAAATTTTCTAAAAATATCTAATATTTCATTTCTAACAACTGGATCTAATCCACTTGTTGGTTCATCTAGGATTAATAATTTAGGATTATGAGAAATTGCAGTGGCTATTTTTAGTTTCATTTTCATTCCACTTGAAAAATCTTTTACCATTTTATTTGTAGGTAAACCAAATGCTTTTAAATATTCAAAATATTTTTCTTCATTCCAGTCTTCATAAAAGTCCTTCATAATTCGGTTTATATTTTTAGCATTCAAATATTCTGATAAAAAGCTATCATCTATGACTACCCCAATATCCTTTTTTATTTCTTTTTCATATGTTTTATGATCTTTTCCAAATATATTCACTTCTCCTTCTGCATGAATAATATTTAATATTGATTTTATAGTAGTTGTTTTACCAGCTCCATTTTCTCCAATGAGTCCTACGATACTTCCTTCTGGAATAGTAAAGCTGATATCTTTTAATTCAAAGTCATTATATTGTTTATGTAAATTTTTAACTTCTATTACGTTTTCCATACTACACTTCCCCCTCAAACATCATTTTAAATAACTCTATAATCTCTTCTTCTGTAATATCTGCCATTTTTGCCAAATGAATAATAGCTTCTATATGTACTTCTATTTCTTTTCGTTTTTCCTCTTTTAATAACTCCATATTTTTAGGTGCTACAAAACTACCTTTTCCTGGTACAGTTTTAATATATCCATCATTCTCTAATTTGTCATATGCTTTTTTTACGGTTAAAAAGCTAATTTTTAAGTCATTTGCCATTACTCTGACAGATGGTAACATTTCCTCTTCTTTTAATTCATTAGAGAAAATAGCTTGTTTAATTGCCTTTTCAATTTGCTCATAAATTGGTTCACTACTACTATTGCTAATGATAATATTCATATTTCCCTCCTAACTGTTATATTTATTGTATAACAGTGTATAACAGTTGTCAATAGAAATATAAAAAAATGCAGATAAAATTTCTGCATTTTATATCTTATTTCCACTATTTTTACATTTTGTTGCTTACTATATCAATTCTTTTCCCATTTTTTTGTATAATTTGTATGAATACATTTCTCATGTTTTTTCATATCTTTCACCTTATTCCCTTCTTATCAAAATTTATTGATATATTTCTTTGCTTAACTATTTTTACAATGCCTCTATTCTTTTTCAATTTTTTATGATACTCTATATCCATAAGCATTTATTATTTTATACTATATCAAATTTCTATTTAAAAATAAATGACTTTTATCATTTTTATGGAAACAAATGGAGGAAATACAATTACAATGGAGGGTAAATTAAAAAACATAACATATATTTTGATAATTTTAATTATTTCGTTAATTTTATGCATTCCCTTGCTATGGAAAGATTTAAATGTATATTATGATGATGGTATTCAACATATTGCCAGAGCATATTCTACTAACTTATCTATTAAAAATCATGAAAATGCAACTGTTCTTTCTAATTTAGCAAGTGAATTTGGTTATAGTTGGGATTTATTTTATGGTCCATTATCTTCTATTATGATTATATTGGGTAAATGTATTACAAGCACCTTTATCGGAGGCTATAAATTGGTACTATTTATAGGACTTTTACTTTCTCGGCATAACTATGTATACATTTGTTAGTAAGTTAACTCATAACAAGGTAACAGGAACACTTTCTGCCATTTTATACATTACCATGCCATATCATTTAACAGATATGTATATTAGAAATGCTATTGGAGAATTTTTAAGTTACATTTTTATTCCACTCGTATTTTTAGGGCTATATAAATTATTTCAAAAAGAAAAAGGAAATTGGATTTTATGTGTAGGTGCCATAGGCTTATTACTTACTCATAATTTAATGACACTTATGACTGCCCTAATAGCTTTTATATATTTATGTACAAATCTGTCAAAACTAAAAGATAAGGATATATTGAAAAAATTATTTATAAATATTTTTTTTATCATTGTTATAACTGCCTTCTTTTGGATGCCTATGTTAGAAACGAAAACATTTACAGAATATCAAGTATACCAAAAAGATGCCATGGCAACAGCAGAATCTCTTGCTGAAAGTGCTCTAGATTTAAAAGCTTTATTTTTTACAGAAAAAGATGCAACACATGTATTTGAAATAGGATTACACATTATTGTTATTCTCTGCTTAACTGTCTTTGCAATAAAAAAAGCTATAAAGTCAAAATATAAAAAAGAATACATCTTATTTCTATGTTTAGGATTACTTTGTACATTCATGTCTACAAAATATTTTCCATGGAATTTGTTTGGAAATGTTTTTGAAATTCTTCAATTTCCTTGGAGAATGCTTGTATTTGCAAATTTCTTTTTTGCTATTGTCTGTGCATTAAACATAGAAATTCTTGTAAAAAACTTTAATACAAAGGATGTCTTATTTTTCTCTGTCATTTCTATTCTTTGTGTTATCCTTTTAAAAGGATTTCTTCCAATAGATTCAGACATTGTTGAAATTGATAAATGGAATATTGGTATTGTTTCAGAAAATGCAACAGATGTAATTGCTGGAATGGGAAAAAGTGAATATCTACCTGTAAAATTTAATGAAAATAGAGATTATATTACACATAGAGAGCATACTGTCTATGTATTAGACGGTAATCGGAATAGTTGAAGAACTAAAAAAAGATGGTCAGTCTTTATCTTGTAAAATAGAAGTTTTAGAAGATAATACCATTTTTGAATTTCCATATACCTATTACCCAGGCTACACTATAACATTAAATGGAGTTGAAATAAATAGTTTTGAAAGTGAAAACGGATTATTAGCAGTCTCTTTAAATAAAATACCAGAATTTGATATAACTGTAACATATACTGGTACTCGTATTATGGATATATCTAAAATCCTTTCTATTATTGGTATTATACTTTTTATACTATATATTCTTTTTGGTGACCTTAAGATACAAGATAAAATAAATAGGAATAGAAATAATAGTGGGCAAATAACAAATAAATAGTTAAAAATAATTGATATAAAAAAACTATTATATTACAATAATTTAGAATGTATTTACTAAACAATTTTTTTATTAAGTATATAAATATTCTAGTAAAAAATAGCTTGCATCATTTGATACAAGCTATTTTTACAATATTTTTATTGGTCGAGGTGAGAAAAATTTGCTTATACATTTCTATTTTATTTTTCGATATTTGTATTGATCTTCTATCTAGTGTTAAATATGTGACTAAATATAAGGTTATTACTATTATTGAATTAATAACAATATTCAATAAATCAGTATTTAGATTATCAATATAAATATTCAATAAAGTGGGAACATTTAAATAATCCACAATCAAATACACTAGTATAAATATGATAAATATAAGTATATATTTTATCCATTTTATTAATCTATCCTTTATATTTAAACTTCTCCATTCTTTCTTCTTCTCTAATAGATAATTCTTTTATCCATTCAGCTAATCCATTACTATCATTATTTCTTAAAAATTCAAAATACTTTATCCTATCTTCTTTAGCTATAACAACAGGTGGTAAATCATTCTTTAGCAATTCATAATTTATAAGCAATCTACCTGTTCTTCCATTTCCATCTTCAAAAGGATGTATTTTCTCAAAATCAATATGATATTTAGCAATTTTAGTAAATATATCTTCTTCATCGTGATTATAATTATATATATAATACATCATTAAATTTGGTACCTTTTCAGGCTCTGGTGGAATATGTTCACTACCTTGAATAAATACTTGTACAGTTCTATAACCTTCTGTATCTTTAATATCTCTATTTATCGTTTCATTTAATTTTTTAATAAGTCTTTCATCAAATTCTTCATTGTTTTGTAAATTCCTAAAAACTAATTCTAATGCTTTTTTATGATTTATTGCTTCGTATATTTCCCTTGGCTCTTTTCCTTCGATTTTAAAGCTATTGTCGTTATAAAGAATAGCGTAAGTTTCAGCATAAGTAAGGGTACTTCCTTCAATAGCATTTGAATGGTATGTACTTCTTGTAATTAAATCTTCTAAATAATCTTTATTATTTAAAATAAAGTCCAAAATTTTCATAAAATTTTCCTCTCTTCTATTTTATATTCATATTAATATTTTAAAAAAGAGTATTAACCAAATCTTTTTGATTAATACTCAATCAGTATATTATTTAATTGGTCGAGGTGACAGGGATCGAACCTGCGACCTCATGGTCCCAAACCACGCGCGCTACCAACTGCGCTACACCTCGATTTATTTCATGCTTATATATAATAGCACATTTTTTTATGGTTTGCAAGACTTTTTTTATATTTTTTAATAATGTTTTTCATATATTTTCATTGAAATGATTCCAAAATACTATTTTTTTCAATAATAATTGTAAAATACATAAAAAAGTCTTGTAAAATTGATGAAAAACCATTATAATATTAGTTATGCACCAGTAGCTTAGTTGGATAGAGTGTTCGGCTACGAACCGGAAGGTCGGGGGTTCGAATCCCTCCTGGTGCACCAAAAACCGCTATTTATATTTTAGCGGTTTTTAATATTTTAATCATACCATCTATTTTAATATATAATACCATTATTTTTTTCATAATTTTTAAATACTTCTATACATTCTTCTCTATCTATTTTATTCATCTTAATTAAATTGGTATGTTTTCCCTTTAAATAATCATATATCATATCATCCCTGAAGCCAATTTCTCCCGCATCCTCTTTCGTACATCCATAATATACCTCTTTTATATTTGCCCAAATAATAGCTGATAAGCACATAGGACATGGTTCACAAGATGTATACAATATATAATCTGATAAATCATACGTATTTAATTTTTTACAAGCCTCTCTAATTGCTGTTATCTCTGCATGTGCTGTTGGATCATGATTTACAATCACTTTATTGTTTCCATTTGAAATAATATTTCCTGCCTTATCTACAATAACAGCTCCAAAAGGACCTCCTTCATTCCTTTCTATCCCCTCTTCTGCATTTTGTTTTGCTAATTCCATATATTTATTCATAATCATCACTTCCTATCTTATGTATTTTAATATAACTTTATCTTTTCGTAAATAGATTTATACAAATTATATGCATGATTTTCCTTTTACTTCATATATTTTTATGGGGTGTTATAATTGGTTATAAAATCTATAAAGCTAAATTCTATTATATTTATTTCACTTCTCACATTAATTATTTTTTTAAGCTCTTTTTTGGTATTATATTATTCTGAGAAAGTATTCACTTCTGCAACAGCAACCTCTGAAAAAGAAAACGATTTTATCAAGTGGGTAGATTTCACCATTCCAAGTACTGTTTTAAAATTAACAGCTACATTAGATATTGATTCTCATAATAATAATGAAGAAATTCAATATAATTGGATAGAATTATTGGCTTATTTAGCATGTATATATGGCGGAAATTTTAATAACTTTAAATCAAGTGATTTAGATAAAATCATAGAAAATTTAAAAAGTGGAAAAACAATAGAAGAACTAACATCTAATTTAACATTTTACGACTATTATTTAGAAGCTTATTCCGCCGTTCTCAGTGGATTTATCGGCAATTATTCTATCGAGGTATTAGATTCTAATAATTCTAAAGTATTTCAAAACCAATATGGTTTAAAAGCATTTTTACCAATTGCTAAAAATTATTATTTTACACATTACAAGGATTTTGGCAATTCTAGGTCTTATGGATTTAAAAGAACCCATTTAGGAAATGATTTAATGGGAAGTATTGGTACTCCCATTATAGCTGTTGAATCTGGTATTGTTGAACAACTCGGATGGAATCAATACGGAGGTTGGCGTATTGGCATTAGAAGCTTTGATGGAAAACGATATTATTATTATGCCCATCTACGAAAAGACCATCCATATATAGAGGGATTAGAAAAAGGCGATACTGTAAAAGCTGGTGATGTTATTGGATATTTAGGTATGACAGGATATAGTATAAAAGAAAACGTGAATAATATTAATGTTGCCCATTTACATTTTGGTATGCAACTTATTTTTGATGAATCACAAGTTGATAGTCCAAATGAAATTTGGATAGATGTGTATGAAATTATTGAATTTTTAAAGAGTAATACTTCAGAAGTATATCTTTCAAATGAAAATACTATGGATTATTCTAGAAAATATGATTTTATGGAACCATTTCTAACAGAATAGACATTGTCCAGTTGGGATTTTTCCAACTGGATAATCTTTACTTTCCTAATTTTATGATAACATCTTTTTTAATTTTCCCTCTATTAATCTTTAACGTAACCTCTTCATTTGGCTTTTTTGTATATACATATTCTCTTAAATCATTCATTGTATTTAACTTTGTATCATCTATCTGTGTAATAATATCTCCTTCTTTTATTCCTGCTGCTTCTGCTGGACCATTTTTTGTTACTTCCGTCACATAAATTCCCTCTTGGAAACTAGTTTTTACTCCAGTTTCTAAATATGGAATCACTTCTGTATCATAAGCATATATCCCAATTTTTGCTTCTTGAAAATCTCCTGTATTTTTATAACTTTCTATAATCGGTTTTACAATATTAATTGGTATTGCAAACCCTATCCCTTCTGCTGATGAAATCTTAACTGTATTAATACCAATGACTTCTCCATTCGGATAAATTAGTGGTCCTCCACTATTTCCTGGATTAATTGTCGCATCTGTTTGTATTAAATCTGTCATATATGCTGTATTTTCTTCCTCTTCTAGTTTTATAGTTCTATTTTTTGCACTAATAATTCCCGAAGTAACGGTTCTTCTAAATTCAAATCCAATAGGATTTCCAATTGCATAAACGGTTTCCCCTATTTTTATATTATCCGAATCTCCTAATGTAATATATTTTAAATTACTGGCTTCTATTTTTACAATCGATAAATCTATGTTAGAATCACTCCATACAACAGTTCCGTCATAATTATTTCCATTTTCTAGTGTTACATAACATTTACTATATTTACTTCCTGTTACATGTTCATTACTCAAAATGTATCCATTGTCAGTTACAATAACACCTGTTCCTAATCCTAATTGACTTTCTGTATTTTCTGAAAATATAGAAGTTCCTGTATTTTTTAATTTTGAAATTCCAACAACTCCTTCTATAGTTTCCTCTATCACATCTGCCACTGTTTTGCTTTTTTCCTCTACCTTTTCCACAGTTTGTTCCTCTATTGTGGATTGTGTCTTTTGTGCTGTATAATTTGAATCATATATTTCGATATTATTATATGTAACATATAAATAGAAACCCAATAACCATACAATTAATAAGATAATTGTAATCATCATAATTTTTTTTCCACTACTTTTTCTTTTTTTGGTTCTTCGCAATAAAATCACCTCAAAAGTAGTATTTACGATATTAC
Source organism: uncultured Clostridia bacterium (assembly GCA_944388795.1). Taxonomy (GTDB): domain Bacteria; phylum Bacillota; class Clostridia; order TANB77; family CAG-508; genus CAG-269. The sequence continues at coordinate 14,062 of CALXKD010000006.1, read as the reverse complement.
AAATTTTAGTCATAAGAAAAAAGAAAACCTAATAAACTTTATTAAGTTTTCCTTTAAATTAAAAATATATTACTTGTTATCAATATTTCCATACCTTTGATAACTAAACTTTTTTCAATTCTTCATATCGCTTTACTTTTTGTGTAGTGGTTTTTATTAATGGTTCTGTTGTAATTGTTATCTTTTTTATGTGTTTAAATACAGGTAATTGTTTGTTAATCTCTTTTATTTCTTCCCAAATATTATCTTTATATTCTTTTTCTGTTTTTTCTCCAAAACTTTCTTTTATGATATCTTTATCATATACAATCTTTGCACATAACATGGTATCTGTTTTGTCTTTTTCCCTCTGATATACTAAAGACTCTGTAACATATGGAAGTTTATTAATTAAAAATTCTATTTCTTGTGGATATACATTCTTTCCATTTCTTAAAACAATAATATCTTTCTTTCTTCCTGTAACATAGATAAAACCATCCTCTGTCATATATCCATAATCTCCTGTTCTAAACCAACCATCGATAAAAGCTTTTTTATTTTCCTCCTCATTATGATAATATCCCATCATAACACTTGGACCCTTCACTAAAATTTCTCCTTCACCATTTTCATCTGGATTATCTATCTTTACATTCAAGCTTGGAAGTGCTAGTCCCACAGAACCTGGTCTTTTTTCTTTATCAGACTCTGCTGCAATAACTGGTGATGTTTCTGTTAAACCATATCCTTGTACCAAGGCAATTCCAAAATTGTTAAATCCTACAATTGTTTCCTTGCTCATAGGTGCTGATCCATATAAAACTAAACGAATATTTCCACCTAAATTGTCCAATATTTGTTTAAAGATTACTTTTCTTAAATCTATTTTACATTTTAAAAGTCCATTGGATAATTTTATCATCATATGAATTAATTTTTCTTTTCCTTGGTCTTGAATGGCTTTTTGAATCTTTTTATACATAGTTTCTAGTACTAATGGAACAGCCACAAATACAGAAACCTTGTATTCCGCAAGATTTTTTTGAATATATTTTAATCCATCACAAAAGGCAACTGTACAGCCACTATAAAAGCCATAAAGAAAAGTAACTGTGCATTCAAAAGTATGATGAATTGGTAGAAAAGACAGTAAAGTATCTGTTGGATACAATTTTACCCAAGATGCAAAGTCTGATAAATTGGCACATATATTTTTTTGAGATAGCATAACAGCCTTTGGTAAATTTGTTGTTCCTGATGTAAATAACATAATAGACATTTTATCAGGGTTGACCTCTACTTTTTCATAGCGATTATCTCCGTTTTTTAATAATTCTTCACCTTTTTGTAATAACTGTGAAAATTTTTCGACCTCATTATCTTTTATATTGTCCATACAAATTAACATTTTTAAATTCACATTTGTATCTTTTTTTAGCTTTTTCATAACATCTATATATTTTTTATCAAATATAGCAACATCTGCTTCACTTCTAGTTACCAAATTCTCGATTTCATTATCTGGGAGCGCTTTATCTAATGGAACAATAATCATATTTGCACTTGTTACTGCTAAATAACTAATACACCATTCATATCGGTTATTTCCAATAAGCACAATCTTTCTATGTTCTAAACCTTTATTTAATAATTCTGTTGCAAAAGCTTTTATATCTCTTCCAACTTGTTCATATGTCTTTTCTACATATTCTACATGTTTTAAATCTCCATTTTTCTTATATTTATAGGCAATTTTATCTGCATAATTTTTAACAGAATATTCTATCATTTCCCTATAATTCTTTACAATTCTTGGTTCATAAACCTTTCTATTTTCATTATCACCCATACAATCCCTCCCATCTTTTCTTCATTCTATCTCTATTTTTTTTATTTTTCAACTCAAACTTTCATTAAATATACATATAAAAAAACAAATAAAATGAAGATTTATGAGTTATTTAGTATAATAATTTGATTTTTTGATTTTTTATATGTATAATCATCATAGCAAAAATTTTTTAAGGTGATGTTTTATGAGTATTTTAAGTTATGAATTAACAAATCCACAAAAATCAATTTTATTAACAGAGCAATTTAATAAAAATACTTCTGTATCAAATATATGTGGAACATTATCTATTACTGAAAAAATCAATGTTGATGCTTTGGAAAAAGCAATCAATTTATTTATACAACATAATGATTCCGTAAGGATTAACCTATTTGAAGATGGCTCTGAAATAAAACAATTTATTAAGAACTATTCTTTTGTTGATATTGAAAAAATATCAATCACCAAACAATATCCTTTATCAAAACTGGAAGAAGATGTTATTTCAAAACCTTTTACACTTTTTAACAATGACTTATATCGTTTTGTAATTTTTATAAATTCAGATGGTACCGGTGGTTTTATGGCCAATTTACATCATATTATTTCTGATGCTTGGACCATGAGCTTATTAATTGACCAAATCATGTCTTATTATGCTTCTTTAATACAAAATTCACTTATAGAAAATATTAAGAATAACTCTTATATTAATTTTATACATGATGAACAAAAATATATAGAAAGTCCAAAGTTTGAACGTGCCAAAGAATTTTGGGAGCATCAATTTGATAATCTGGAATTCTCATATTTAAAGGACTTCCAATCTAGTTCTTATGAAGCTATTCGAAAAAGTGTTACACTTTCAAAAGCTGAAACAGATACATTAGTAAATTTTTGTAACAACCATAAAACTTCTTTATTTTCACTTTTTATGGCTGTCCTTAATATATATTTGTCAAAAATCAATAATACGAGTTCCTCTATTGTAGGAACCCCTATATTAAATAGATCTAATTTTAAAGAAAAAACAACAACTGGTATGTATATTAGTACCATACCTTTTCGTATGGAAATTGATAAAGATTTGACTTGTATAGACTTTATTAATCAAGTTTCTAAACACGAACTTTCTGTTTTTAGAAATCAAAGATATCCATATAGACTTTTACTAGATACCATTAGAAAAAAATTTAATATATCTAAAAATCTTTATGATGTTTGTCTATCTTATCAAAATGCAAGAAATCATAGAACAGATTCTAGTATTCCTTATTCTTGCAGATGGTTATTTAATCATTGTGTTGTCAATAATTTGGATATTCATCTATATGATATAGATGATACAGGAATGATTAATATATATTACGACTTTAAAAAAGATTTATTTACAATGGAGGATATATCTCTTTTACATGAACGTTTAATGGAAATGATTAAACAAATCATATCTAATCCGACATTAAAAATTAAGGAGCTCGAAATTGTTTCTTCTAAAGAAAAATCTTATATTTTAGAAACATATAACAAAAAAACTGCTTCTACAAATTCATTTGTTTCTGTTTATGATTTGTTTAAAAAACAAGTAAAGAATACACCAAATAAGTTAGCCATTTCGTATAAGAATACAGCTCTTACATATAAATCTTTAAATAATTTAGCTAATTTAATTGCCTTAACCTTAAAAAAGCATTCTATACAAGCTGGTGATATTGTTTGTTTAGCATTTTCAGATTCTATTGAATTTGTTGCTAGTATTTTGGCTACACAAAAATTGGGAGTTTGCTATATCCCAATTGATATAAATTACCCTGATGAGAGAATTGAATATATTGTCAATAATAGTAAGGCAAAATGTGTATTAACACATCCAAAGGCATTATCTTCTATTCATTTAGATAAAAATATGGTTTTAAGGATTGATTTAAATACTTATCCTTCTTTAAATGATTCTATAGAGAATTTTGATTATGATTTAAAAGAAGAAGATTTAGCATATATTATATATACCTCTGGATCAACAGGAAAACCAAAAGGTGTTAAAATTTGTCATAAAAGTTTAAGCAATTATATTCGTTGGGCAATTAAACAATATGTGCATGGAGAAGAAACAAATTTCCCATTATTTTCTTCTGTTGCATTTGACTTAACTGTAACTTCTATTTATACACCTTTATGCTCAGGAAATACAATATATATATATCAAAATGATAATGCGGAATTACTTTTAAAAGATATTATTACAGATAATAAAGTTCAAATTATAAAACTAACACCTGGACATTTTACTTTATTACAAGATCTTGATTTAAGTAATAGCATTGTATGTAAATTTATTTTGGGTGGAGATATTTTAACAAAAGAAATGTGTGAAAAAATCACTTCTCTATTTTCTCATCCTATCCATATTTATAATGAATATGGACCAACTGAAGCAACTGTTGGTTGTATGATTTATGAATATAATGCAAATGATACATATACCTCTGTTCCAATTGGTTATCCTATTGACCATACACAAATTCTAATTTTAAATAATGACTTAGAATTGGTTCCTTTAGGTAGTATTGGAGAAATGTATATTAGTGGTGATGGTTTAGCTTTAGGCTATACAGATAATAAAAAAACTACAGAAAGATTTTTGGATAATCCTTTTTATCCAGAATCTAAACTATATAAAACTGGTGATCTTGCTATATTACATCCTAATGGCGTCATGGAATATTTAGGGCGTAGCGACTTTCAAGTTAAATTAAATGGCTATAGAATTGAATTAGGAGAAATTCAATCTATTTTATTAACACATCCATCTATTAAAGATGTATATGCTTCCTTAATTGAAATTAATAAACATAAATTACTTTGTGCTTATTATGTAGCAGATGAGGAAATCGAAAATTTATCTGACTTTTTGAAAAAGGATCTACCTAGTTACATGATACCCAACTATTTTATTAGATTAGACAAGCTACCTTTGACAATTAATGGAAAAATAGATAAATCAGCACTTCCTTTACCAAAAAGGAGTCGTACAAAATATGTTAAACCACAAAATACTTTAGAGGAAACATTACAAGAATTATTTACTAACTTATTAGAGCTAAAATCTCCTATTAGTGTAGAAGATAATTTCTTTGATTATTATGTGGATTCTCTTTTCCTAATAAAGGTACAATCTTTATTATATAATAAAGGAATTTCAACAAATACACAAAACTTTTATGAATATCCAACCATCCGAAAGCTTGCTGATTTTCTTTTAGTGGATCAACCAAATGAAACCTCTGCTTTTCTTGAAAAAATGCCTATTATAAAGGAAATCAAAAAAACAATTGATATTTCTTTTCATATCAAGAGCATTGTTCTTTTTGGAGCCACTGGTTTCTTAGGAATGCATATCTTATACTATTTATTAACCACAACACATAGTAAAGTATTTTGTATTATAAGAAAAAAAGATTCTATAAATCCTTTATCAAGGTTAATTAAAAAGTTTAAATTCTATTTTCCTAAATTGGATATAGAGCCATATTTATATAGAATTAAAGTTATAGAAGGTAATATATTAGATGACCAATTTGGATTAGATACCGAATTATACAATCACTTGGGAAATAAGTGTAATTGCGTGATTGATACAGCTGCTTTAGTAAAACATTATGGAAATTATGAACTATTTAATAAAACAAATGTAACCTCTACACAAAAAATCATTGCTTTTTGTAAGGAATTTCATATTCCTTTACATTACATTTCCACAATGTCTGTATCTGGACATGGACTTGTCAAAACACCTTCTGCTAATTTTACAGAAGATGATTTATATATAGGGCAATCTTTCCGTGAAAATGTATATGTAAGAAGTAAATTTGAAGCAGAAAAAGCAATTATTGAGGCCTGTAAAAACGAAGATATTATAGCTAGTATTTATAGATTGGGTACAATTACTAATCGCTATGATGATGGTGGTTTTCAAGAAAATTTTGCTGATAATGCCTTTTTGAATAGATTAGATGCCTTTATTAATTTAGGGATTTTTCCAAAGGAACTTTTTCAGTTTAATTTTGAATTTTCACCTGTAGATATTTGTGCAAACTTTATTGTTCAATTAATGCAACAGCAACAACATAATTTAGAAATATATCATTTATACAATAATCATTATGTTTCAGGTGATCAATTATTAACTATGCTGACAGATTGTGGTGTTTCTATAAAAGCAGCATCAATAAATGAGTTTAAACATGCTTTGTCTAATGCAAAATCTAATTATTTTGGTATTACTGCCTATATACGAAATATAAACAGCAAAAATGTTATTACCTTTCATAATGAAAAAACCTTAGCTGTCTTAAATACCTTAAACCTGGATTGGCCAAATATAACAACAGAATATATTCATAAAATTATAGCTTACCTAAAAGAAAAACATAGTTAGGAGGAAACCTAAGATGAAATCTATTAAAATTTTTAATATTGATAATGAAAAAAAATTAGCATTTGTTAACACTTTAATATTTGCTATGATTGCAGCAGTTTTATATTTTGTACTGCCTTTTGTTTTAAATTATCCACCAAATTCTATTGATAATAATTTTCAGATAGAAATTGTTGGTATAAAATATACCACTCAGTTTATCATCATTATCTCTATTTTATTGATTTTATTATATATTGCTTTGAGAGTCATATATAGTAAATTATCTTTATCTGATGATAAACTAAAAAATCCGCCTAAAGAATATATTAAAAAATTAAGAAAAAAATCCTTCAATTATCCTTATCTAATGCTTTTATTAGAATTATTTGTACCTTCTATTATCATTGCCATTTTATTATTTGCATTTAATACAGAAGCAGAATTAGTTTTAAGAATCACCACTGTTGTATTTTCTTTCTCTGCTGTTTTTGCTATTTTTTCTTATATGCTTAGCAAGAAATTCTTTTCAAATAGATTAATTGCTACAGCGGAATTGGCAAAAAATGAAGTTACAGGTATTCGTTTACCTTTATACAATAAATTATTAATACAAATATTACCTTTATTCTTATATTCTTTTGTCTTAATCTTACTAATTTCTATGTCTTTAATGACAAAAGAAAAAGGAGAATTACTATATCATTTCTATAGACAAGAATTATTATCTCATTTTAATGAAACTACAGTATATGATATTTCAGATGTAGAAAACATTTTAAACTCTATAGAATTTAAATCTGAAGGAGATCATGCATTAATCATGTCTGCTTCTACTGGTGAAATTTATTATTCTCCAAAAAAGCTAAATGATTTCTTTATAAACTATACACTAAATTTTTATGATGAAACAGAAGGTTATACTTATGAATATTATGGTCAAAATATAGAAGGTGCATTAATAAAAATAAATACAAATATGGGAGAATGTTATGTTGGAATTCGATACTTTGTATTTGCTAATTCTTTTATCCTTCCATTTATATTAATTGCTGGTCTTTTAATTATTATTAACTGCTTATTTATCCTTTATATTGGTAAAGACTTAAGCAATGATATTGACAGTGTTATTGAAGGAATGAGAAATATTTCTAATTCACAAAATGTTATTTATGCTAATAATCTTCCTATAACATCAAATGACGAAATTGGAGATTTGACTGCTTCCTTTAATGAAATTCAGAAATTAACGAAAACTTACGTAGACCAATTACATAATAGTCAAGAAACCCTGATGGAAAGTGAACGTTTAGCCTCACTTGGTCAATTAATTGGAGGAATTGCTCATAACTTAAAAACGCCTATCATGTCAATATCTGGAGCATTAGAAGGTTTAAATGGCCTAATTAAGGAATATAATGAATCTATTGATGATCCTGATGTTACCTCTCAAGACCACCATGATATTGCAAAAGATATGTCAGAATGGATTTCAAAAATTAAAGATTATACTGAATATATGTCAGATATTATAACTGCTGTTAAGGGACAAGCTGTAACTTTATCTGAAGCAGATTCTGTCCACTTTACACTTGATGAATTAGTAAAAAGAGTTAATATTTTAATGAAGCATGAGTTAAAAAATGCACTTATTTATCTAAATATTTCTATGAGAACAGATGAACATACTAGTATAAATGGTGATATTAATAGCTTAGTACAAGTTATTAATAATATGATTTCTAATTCTATTCAAGCATATAACGGGGAGAAAAACAAAAATATTGAATTAATTTTAGAAACCAAAGATCATAATGTTCTTATTCATGTTAAAGATTATGCTAGTGGAATGTCGAAAAAGGTAAAAGATAAATTATTTAAAGAAATGATTACAACAAAAGGAAAAAATGGTACTGGTTTAGGTTTGTATATGTCTTACTCTACCATAAAAGCTCATTTTAATGGTGATATTACATTTGAATCAGAAGAAGGAAAAGGCACAACATTTACAATTATTCTACCATTATAAAGGACTTTACATAATTTTAAGTAAAGGATGCATACTTTATCCTGGTGTATTCTTAGTTAGATTTATTTAAAATTTCCTATACTTTTTTATGTTACGTTAAAAATAAAAATCAAGCAATTACACTAAAAATCGTGTAAAAAAACTTGATTTTTATTTTTTTTATTATATAATAGTTGAAAATTAGGTTAATATAGGAGGAAATTATGAGAAAGCATTTACAAGGTGCAGAAAATATAGAAAATAATACTTATAGAATTATTGCTGTAGATGACGAAGAAGGTATTGTTGATTCTTTATCCATATTTTTAAAACGTTCTGGATATGACTTTACAGGTGTTACTGATCCTCAAGAAGCTATCAGATTAGTTAAAGAAGAACATTTTGATTTAATGGTATTAGACTTTATCATGACACCTTTTCATGGAGATCAAGTAGTTGAAGAAATTAGAAAATTTAATAAAGATTTATACATTTTATTACTTACAGGTCATAAAGATTTAGCTCCTCCACTAGAAACCATTCGAAGATTAGATATCCAAGGTTATTGTGAAAAAGGAGATAAATTTGATCAATTACTTTTATTAATTGAATCAGGAATAAAATCTATCAAACAAATGAATGAAATCAAAGAAATAAATAACAAATTATCTGATACTTATGAAAAATTAGAACAAGCTTATTTAGATTCTATTAAAACATTACGATACACAATTGAAGCAAAAGATATGTATACAAGAGGTCATTCTGATAGAGTTGCTGCTTATTCTGTTTTAATAGGAAAAAAATTAGGTTTATCAAATGAAGAACTACACACTTTGGAAATTGGTGGATTATTCCACGATATTGGTAAAATAGGAGTTCCAGATAGTGTATTATTGAAAGATTCTAAGCTTACAGATGAAGAATATTCTCAAATAAAACAACATCCTAATATTGGTGTCCATATATTATCAAATGCTGCTATATTTAACGATATTTTACCAATTGTAGAACATCATCATGAAAAATATGATGGAACTGGATATCCTGGAAAACTTGCTGGAAATAACATTCCTTATTTAGCTAGAATAACCGCAATCGCTGACAGTTTTGATGCTATGGCTTCTAGAAGAGCTTACCGTGATTCTTTAAGCTTAGATAAAATTATTTCAGAATTTGAAAGATGTAAAGGAACACAATTTGATCCTGAATTAGATGATTTATTTTTAGATATATTAAAAAATCATTTTGATGAAATTCAAGAAATCCAAGAAAAATATAAAGGATAGAAAAAGTTGCCAAGCAATTGGCAACTTTTAACATTTTCTTAAACCTTCATAGAAAGTCCTACTTTTTGTCTTTCTTTATCAATTTTAATGACTTTTACTTTTACAATATCTCCTACAGAAACCACATCAGATGGATTTTTTATAAATTTATCACTCATTTCTGAAATATGTACAAGCCCATCATGTTTTACACCAATATCCACGAATGCTCCAAAGTCAATGACATTTCTAACAGTTCCTGTTAACACCATCCCTTCTCTCAAGTCATCTAATTTTAATACATCACTTCTTAAAATTGGTTTTGGCATATCTTCACGCGGATCTCTTCCTGGCTTTGATAATTCTTCAATAATATCTGTTAATGTCATCTCCCCTATATTTAGTTCTTTTGCCATTTCTGCTACATTAACTGTTTTTAATTTTGTTCTTAATTCTTCTAGCTTTTCTTTATCCTTTAAATCTTGTTTATCAAATCCTAATTGATTTAATAATTTTTCTGTTGCTGCATAACTTTCTGGGTGAACAGCTGTAACTTCTAATGGATTATCTCCATCTAAGATTCTTAAGAATCCTGCACATTGTTCAAATGCTACTTTTCCAAGCTTAGGAACCTTTAATAATTCTTTTCTATTTTTTAATTTTCCATTTTCATCTCTATATTTTACAATATTTTTCGCAATGGTGTTATTAATTCCTGAAACATATGAAAGTAATGATGGTGTCGCTGTGTTTACATCAACACCTACTTTATTAACACTATCTTCTACCACACCTGTTAAGCTTTCTTGTAATTTCTTTTGATTAACATCATGTTGATATTGTCCAACACCAATAGCCTTTGGATCTATTTTAACCAATTCTGCTAATGGATCTTGCAAACGTCTGGCAATAGAAATGGCACCTCTAATAGATACATTGATATCTGGATATTCTTCTGTAGCTAATTTTGATGCAGAATATACAGATGCTCCTGCTTCACTAACAATGACATAATGAACATCCCTTGAAGCTTCTTTTATCATATCTGCTACAAACATTTCTGATTCTCTTGATGCTGTTCCATTTCCAATGGCTATCATATCTACTTTATCTTTGTCAATTAATTTTAATAATTCTTTTTTAGCCCCTTCTACATCATTTTGAGGCTCTGTTGGATAAACCGTTGTATAATCTAATAATTTTCCTGTTTCATCAATAACGGCAATTTTACATCCTGTTCTATAAGCTGGGTCAAATCCCATAACTGTTTTTCCTTTGATTGGTGCTCCTAAAAGCAGTTGTTTTGAGTTTTTACCAAATACTTTAATCGCTTTATCTTCTGCCTTTTCTGTTAAATCTGATCGAATTTCTCTATCAATTGATGGTTCAATTAATCTTCTAAAACTATCTAAAATCGTATCTTTTAGCATTTGGGTAAATTGTGTTTCACCCTTTATCATATCTTTTTCTATATATGCTAATATCTTATCTTCTGGTTTTTCAATCTTTACTTTTAGAAAATCTTCTTTTTCTCCACGATTGATTGCCAAGATTCTATGACTTGGTATATATTTTATTGCTTCTTGATATTCATAATACATTTCATAATTTGATTTTTCTTCTGGCTTTGCTGCCTTTGTTTGAATGGTTGCTTCTCTATAACATATTCTTTTGATTTGTTTTCTATATTTACTATTATCTGAAATATCTTCTGCAATAATATCTAAAGCTCCTTGTACAGCATCTTCTGGAGTTGCAACCACTTTATCCTTATTCTTTTTATCCTCTTCTGATAAAGTTTCGATATTCACATATTCTTTTGCAATTTCTAAAATTGGTGTTGTTTCTTTTTGCTCTATAATGATATTTGCCAATGGCTCTAGACCTTTTGCCTTTGCAACTGTTGCTCTTGTTTTTTTCTTTTGTTTATATGGTCTATAAATATCTTCTACCTCTGCTAATGTCTTACAAATAGCAATTGCTTGTAAGATTTCATCTGTTAATTTTCCTTGTTCATCAATTGATTTTACGACTTCTTCTTTTCTTTGTTCTAAATTTCTTAAGTAATTTAATCTTTCTCCTAAATCCCTAAGGATTTCGTCACTTAATCCTCCTGTTACTTCTTTTCTATAACGTGCAATAAAGGGAATGGTATTTCCCTCATCAATTAATTTTATCGTAGCTTCTACTTGTTTTGGTCTAATATTTAATTCTTCTGCAATTGTATTAATAATTTTATCCATTCTTGTTTCCTTTCTCTATTCTTTCTCTTTAAAAATTGTATCATCTTGTCTTATCCAATTATCTACTTCTTGCACTCTGTATTCTTTTTTAGTATCTCTCATAACCACCTTTTCAATTCCAGCATTGATAATCATTCTTTTACAAAAAGAACATGGCTCATTATCCTTTACATATTCTCCATTTCGTTTATTAATTCCTACTAAATACAGTGTAGCACCTATCATATCTTTTCTCGCAGCACTAATGATAGCATTTTGTTCACTATGTACAGACCTACACCTTTCATATCCTTTTCCGCTTGGCATTTCATATTTTTGTCTTGTACAATATCCTAAATCAATACAATTTTTTCTTCCTCTTGGTGCTCCTGTATATCCCGTAGAAATAATTTCATCATTTTTTACAATAATACTTCCATAATTATTTCTAAGACATGTTCCCCTCTCTAGTACACTTTCTGCAATATCTAAATAATAATTTACCTTATCTACTCTTTCCATAAAATCAGTTTTCCTCCTACATCCAACAGATTTTACAAGCGGATTTTCCTCCAAATTCCTTTTTATTCTACTCCTAAATACTCATTATAGGTTACTTCTCTATCAACAATTTTTCCATTTTCTTTTATATCAATGATTCTATTGGCAACGGTTTGCGTCAATTCATGGTCATGTGATGTAAATAAAATATTTCCTGTAAATCGTTTCATTCCCTCGTTTAATGATGTAATACTTTCCATATCTAAATGGTTTGTTGGCTCATCAAATATTAAGAAGTTCGCTCCCGATAACATCATTTTTGATAATACACATCTTACCTTTTCTCCACCAGATAATACCCTTACTTGCTTTAATGCTTCATCTCCTGAGAATAACATTCTTCCTAAAAAGCTTCTTACATAAGTTTCATCTGGATCTTTAGAATATTTTCTAAGCCATTCTGTTATATTTTCATCTGTTTCAAATAAATAGTTGTTATCCTTAGGGAAATATGATTTTGTAATGGTTGTTCCCCATACCAATTCTCCTTCGTCTGGCTGCATTTCTCCTTCTATAATTTGGAATAACACTGTTTTAGCTAATTCATTATCTGCTAAAAAAGCAATTTTATTCCCTTCTTTTACATCAAATGAAACGTTGTCTAGCAATTTTACACCATCAATTGTTTTAGATATATTTTTTACTTGTAAAATTTCTCTTCCTGGTTCTCTATCTGGTTTAAAATCTACATATGGATATTTTCTATTAGATGGTTTAATTTCTTCTAATTCAATCTTCTCTAATGTTTTCTTTCTAGAAGTTGCTTGTTTTGATTTTGAGGCATTTGCACTAAATCTGGCGATAAAGTCTTGTAATTCTTTTATTTTTTCTTCCTTCTTTTTGTTTTGCTCTCTTGCTTGTTTTAATGCCAATTGACTTGATTCATACCAGAAATCATAATTTCCTGGATATACTTTTATTTTTCCAAAATCAACATCTGCAATATGTGTACATACTTTATTTAAGAAATATCTATCATGTGATACAACAATCACTGTATTTTCAAAATCCATTAAGAAATCTTGTAGCCAGTTAATACTTTTCATATCTAAGTCGTTTGTTGGCTCATCTAATAGTAAGACATCCGGATTTCCAAATAAACTTTGTGCCAATAACACTTTTACTTTTTCTTTTGCTTCAATTTCCTTCATTAATTTATAATGATTATCTGGAATAATTCCTAAGTCATTTAATAAAATGGCTGCATCTGATTCTGCATTCCATCCATCTAATTCAGCAAATCTTTCTTCTAATTTGGCTGCCTTCATACCATCTTCTTCTGAAAAATCTGGTTTTGCATAAATAGCTTCTTTTTCCTTCATGATATCATATAATTCTTTATTTCCCATTAATACAGTATCCATAACCGTATATTCTTCAAAAGCAAAGTGATCTTGTTTTAAAACAGATAGTCTTTCTCCCTTATCTAAACTAACATCACCTTTACTTGGTTCTATTTCTCCTGATAAAACCTTTAGAAAAGTTGATTTTCCAGCACCATTTGCTCCAATAATTCCATAACAATTTCCTTTTCCAAAGTTTATATTAACATCTTCAAAAAGGACTCTTTTTCCAAATCTTACAGTCACTCCATTTGCACTTAGCATGTTATCTCCTCCTATTTCTTTATCGTTGGTATTATATACTATTTTTACATATTTTTCAAGGATTTTTATAAACACAAAAAAAGCCCTTCTGATTCATTTGTGATAATGTCTTAATAAATCATTTGAGAAAATGTCTCAACCAAAAAAATATTATAGATACTTT
>CALXKD010000005.1 GCA_944388795.1 uncultured Clostridia bacterium | reverse complement strand
TTTTCTATAAGTCTTTAACTCCACCCGCCTAGCGGGCGGTTTTTGTTTCACTTCGTTTCACAATGCTAAAGCGTAATTAAAACCACGTATACATACGTGGTTTTAATTATTACCATTTCTAATTTTTATTTATTTTATTGTTCTTGTTGTATTTCCTTCATTCTTTTCTTTTTTACTTCTTTATATCGAATATAGTCATCAATTAATATTTTGATAACCGCAATTACTGGTACTGCTAAAAACATTCCTAATATTCCAAAATATGCTCCTCCAAATGTGACTGCAAATAATACAAGTAGTGGACTTATTTTTAATGATTTTCCTACAATCCTTGGATTGATAATGTTAGCATCTATTTGTTGTAATATGATAACCACAATTAGCATCCATATTGTTTGAGATAAACCTCCTGTTATTAAAGTAATAATTGCTGCAATAACGGTTGCTATAATAGCCCCCACATAAGGTATCATATTGAATAAACCTATAAAAAATCCTAATAAAGGTGCATATTTTACGCCCATAATTGTCATGGCAATAGATACTAATATCCCCACAACAATGGCATCTACAAATTGACTCGCTATAAATTTAAAAAAGATTTCATTTGAATTATTAAAATATTTATCTAAATTTTTGTATGTTCTTTCTTTGAAAATGGCTCCTGCTAATTTTTTAATAAAATCTAATATTTTTCTTCTATCTACCAATATATAAACAGATACGATAATCGCTATAAAAATATCTACAATACTAAAAATCGCACTAATTGCATTGACTATATATCCAAATATTGCTTCAACATCTAAATATTGTTTAATATCTATACTTTGTAAATTATGGATTTCATCCTGAACCACTTGACTTTTTAATATGGAATCTTGTGGTAAATTATTATATGCATCTACTACTTGTTCAACATAATTGGGAATATTACTAAAGAAATCTGCTATACTCTCAAAAACAATTGGTAATATCACTGAAAATAGTATAACAATTGCTGCTATAATGATAATATATACAGTTATAACACTTAAAATCCTTGCTTTTTTAGCTATAAATTTTATTTTTATTTTTCGATATAACTCTTCGAATTTTCTTGATGGCATATATAATAAATATGCAATAAATATACCAATCAAAAATGGACTAATCACACCCAAAAAAGTATTTAACACTCCCATAACATTTTCATAATTATCCAAAATTTTATAGATACATATTAGTGCCAAACCTAAACAAAACCAATATAGCCATTTTCTTCCACTATTCTTTAATTCGTTCATGTAATTCCTCCTTATTTCAAAATTAGCCCTACTGGACAATGATCACTTCCCATAATTTGTGGATAAATAACAGCATCTTGTATTTTCTCTTTTATATCTGCTGACACAATAAAATAGTCTATTCTCCAGCCTACATTTTTTTCTCTTGCTTTTCCCATATATGACCACCAACTATAGCTATCAGTTTTATCTGGATATATATATCTAAATGAATCAACAAATCCTGCATTTAGTAATTCTGTCATTTTTCCTCTTTCTTCATCTGTAAATCCTGCATTTCCTCTATTAGATTTTGGATTTTTTAAATCGATTTCTTCATGTGCGACATTTAAGTCTCCACACATAATTACTGGCTTTGTTTCATTTAAATTTTGCAAGTATTTTCTTATCTCATCCTCCCATATTTGTCTATAATCTAATCTTTCCAATTCTCTTTTGGCATTTGGTGTATAAATATTTACCATATAAAAATCCTTAAATTCCAAAGTAATTACTCTTCCTTCTTTATCATGCTCTTCAATTCCAATACCATATTTGACACTTATCGGCTCTCTTTTGGTAAAAATAGCTGTTCCAGAATATCCTTTTCTTTCTGCACTATTCCAATAAGAATGATACCCTTCAAATTCTAACTCTATTTGTTCTGGTTGGCATTTTGTTTCTTGTATACAAAATATATCTGCATCTATTTCTTCAAAAAATTTTTTAAATCCTTTATTCACACAAGCACGTATTCCATTTACATTCCAAGATATGAATTTCATAATTTTCTCCTTTTATATAAAAAATGTACTAAAGTTTAAAACTCTAGTACATTATACTATACATTTTATTAGTTTACAACACTTACATTTAAGTATCTTACACCCCATTGTAAAGCTTCTGCATGTGTATTAACAAATATATCTATTTTGTTTCCATTAATTGCTCCACCTCTGTCTTCAACTGTATATACGTGTCCACCTATATTTAATTTTGTACCAAATGCAAACTTACTAGATGCTGCAACAGTTCTTCCCGCTGTTGCTGTTGTTCCTGATGCTGTTCTTCCATTTGTTTTACCACAACATTTGCTACAAGGGCAATATGCTGTTATTTTATATACAGTTCCTCCTGTACTTGAAGCGCTAGATGTTCTTGGTAGTGTTGAAGCTCTTGAAGTTGCCTTTTTTTGTACTTGAACTATTTTGTCTACTGGTTCTTGTACAACAACTTCTGATATCACTGACTTTTCAATTTCTACATCATTTTGATATTTTATTTTATATGTTACTTCTTTTAATCCATCTTTTCCTTCTTGAACAACTTTATTTGTTGTATCTGTTGATGTTCCTGTTGTATTTTTTGTGATTGTTTCATAAGGTATAACCACTTGTTCTACAACGATCTTTTCTGTTATTGGCGCATAATTTTCTAATAACTGATCTAATGAAGTTTCTATTCCCTCTTCTGATATTTTAGCAATTTGTACTTCATTATATGATTTGTCTGTTATTTTAATTGTATCCCCTGAAGATATTTCACTATCTAAATCAGGTATTGTCTTTTGATCTTCATTTAAAATAATATTATTTTCACTTAATATATCTGAAACTTTGCTTCTTGATGTCAAAGCTGTCATTTCATATCCATTTTGTAATATAATGGTTATGTCTTTAAGGTCTGTGTTTACTGCCATTACACTGATTCCTGATATTAATATTAAAATTATGCTTACACAGATAATCTTCATTATAGAAATTGAAGCCTTTTCTTCTCTTTTCATAAAATTAAATTACCTCCTTTTGGCAACACAATATTATTATACTATTTTTTTCATTAAAAGTCAAATTTTGTCACCTTTATCTCATCAATTCTTTATGTCCCTAAGAGTTTGTCTATATTATTTTTGTTGTATTTACATAATATTTATTCGTGAATCATTTATATTTGTCCATTTTTTGCTCATAATATAATATATGAAAATTTTTAAAAAATATGACTTTTATTTTAAATTTTTTTCACGATTTATTCACATTCATATTGTATAAAATATATTAATATGTTATGATTTATTTGTATATAATTATAATTAAGGAGGATTTTCATACATGATTGGTTGGATTATATTAGCAATTGTCATTATTATTGTTATTGCTGTCATCGGAATGTATAACAGTTTAGTTCAAGCCAAAATAAAAGTGGATAATGCATGGAGTCAAATAGATGTACAATTACAAAGAAGATTTGATTTAATTCCTAATTTTGTTGAAACAGTTAAAGGATATATGACACATGAATCAGAAACTTTTGAAAAAATTGCTGAGCTTAGAACTTCATGGGCCAACACAAATAGTGTTGCTGAAAAAGCTTCATTAGATAATCAATTATCTGATGCTTTAAAAACAATTATGGCTGTTTCAGAAAGTTATCCAGACTTAAAAGCTAATCAAAACTTTTCAGAACTATCTGAAGAATTAAGAAATACAGAAAATAAAATTTCTTTTTCAAGACAATTCTATAATGATACTGTAACAATGTATAATACAAAGCTTGAAGTTTTCCCATCTAACATCATTGCTGGCATGTTTAATTTTAAATCACGTGATTTATTTGAAGCAGAAAGTGATGAAGCCAGAAAAAATGTTAAAGTAGATTTTGGAAAATAATTATGAATTTAAAAGAAGGGATGGGGATACCTTTTCCCTTCTTTTTATTTAAAGGAGATTATTATGTTTGAAACTAGTAAAAAAAATAAATTAGAATCTGGTTTTATTATAGGGATTTTTATTTTAGTCATTACTTTAATTGTTTACTATATTTGTCATGCCTTAGAGTTAGGAACTATGTCAATTGTTATTGCTTTGATATTTTCTATTGGTTCTGCTTGGGCATCCTATTATTATAGTGATAAGATTGTATTATCTCTTAATAAAGCAAGACCAGCTACCAAAGAGGAAGATCAAAAATTAGTTAATATTTTAGATGCCTTAATGATTACCTCTGGTTTATCAAGCAAACCTAGACTATATGTAGTCGATGATGCACAGCCTAATGCTTTTGCAACAGGTAGAAATCCAGAAAATGCTGTCATATGTGTTACTACTGGTCTTTTAGAAAAGTTAGATTATTATGAATTAGAAGGCGTTATTGCTCACGAAATGAGTCATATTAAAAACTACGACATTCGTTTAAGTTGTGTTGTTTCTGTTATGGTAGGCTTTATTGTTATGTTATCTGACTTATTTTCTCGTGCTTTATTTTGGGGTGGTATGAAGGATAGAGATAGTGATAGTAAAGCAAATGGAATTTTAATGTTAATTGGATTAATTTTTCTAATTTTAGCCCCTATATTTGGTTCTCTTATGCAACTTGCTTTATCTAGGAAAAGAGAATTCTTAGCTGATAGTACAGCAGTGGAATTAACACGTAATCCAGACGGATTAATCTCAGCTCTAGAAAAATTAGAAAATGATCCAAATCAATTAGAAACTGCAAACAATGCCACAGCAAATATGTATATTATAAATCCATTTAAAAAGAATGCTAAAAATGGTAAAAAGAAAACGACCAATATTTGGTCTACACATCCAAGCACAGCAGATAGAATTGAAGCTTTAAGAAATTTAAACTATTAATATTTAATAGAAAAAAAGTGAACAATGTTCACTTTTTTCTATCTATCATGATACCATATCTTCTATTCCTAAAATTATTTTTCTCATCTTTGATAAATCGTCTAACGTGATTTTTCCATCCTTATTGATATCTCCTGCTTGATATATCTCATTTTCTAATATATCTAGCTCTAAGATATGTTTTCTTTGCATAGATATATCTGTCAATGTTATAGTTCCACTTTGGTTTAAGTCTCCTATTACGCTAATTCTATATTCCTTATTATCTTCTGTTATTAATTTACTTCCTGTTGTTATATATTCTTCTCCATTTATTTCTTTTCCATTTGAATTTACTATTTTATAAGTTCCTTTTACACTTATATTTGTTTTAAACACATTTACTGTTGTTTCTGGTAACACTCTTAATATATATCTATTTTCATTATCTATTTCATATTTTTCTGAATAGATTTCTTCAATTTCTACTTTTATTTCTACTTTTGTTTCATTTCCCGCTATATCTTTTATTACGACGGTTTCTTCTGTTGCTGTATTATATTCTTTTGTTAAGGTTTTTTTATCACTTGACAATGTCCATCCTTCTAATTCTTGTACTTCTTCATTTGCTGTTATAGTTACTGTTACGATTACATTTCCTTCTGTAATTTCTTTTGTACTATATTCTACTTTAACTTGTGGTGGTATCATATCAACACTTTCACTTAGTGGCAAGTGTATATCTGTTAGATTTCCATAAGAATCCTCTAAAGTGATTATATCCTCTAAATTTTGAGAATAATATATCTTATAAAATGTTGTACATGTATCACCAGGTACCCACCTTTCAAGAGGAATCAATCCCTCTAAATCTGCTTTTAAATGTTTTTTCGTTTTGAGTTTCATAATAATATAATCATCTGCTATTTTATTATATTCTATAGTTATATCCTCAATTGCAATTTGTTCTTTATTAATCCTTATCCTTTCATCAACCTTACAAGAGCCTCCATATATATCTTCCACAACAAATTCAACTGACTCTGATGTAGAAAAACTTTTTGTTTGCATATAGCCATCTTGTGAAATTTCCCATCCATCATTTTGTTTCATCTTTTTATTAGAAAATATTGTTAATATGACATCTTTATTTGTATTTTCCTTTGGATTACGAATTGCAATTATATTTAGATTTTTATTTTGTTCATCAAATTGCTCTTCATTTTGCCACTTTAATACAGGATATTTATAGTTATCCATTAATTTCCAATCATCTAAATTTTCAGAATGATCATTCAAATCCTTCAACATTTGACTTAATAAATTGTCATCTATTTCTTTAATGCCCTCTATATCCTTAAATTCTTCTTCATTCTTTTCTGTAGGTATTACATAGCAATTTTCAAATGCAGCATCAATTTCTTTATCATATATCATTTGGTTTCCATTCAAGATATATCCAACATTATATACATTTGTTAAATTGGCATACCCTGTACTTCCTATAAATTCTCCCAATATTCCTGCTGTTTCTCCTTCGGATTTGGTCAAAATTTTTCCCGCATTATATACATTATATAATACTATATTTCCATAACGATACGTACTATCTGTCCAACTTCCTACTATTCCAGCTGCTACATCACTACCAACAATCATTCCTGTATTATATGTATTACATATTTGAATCCATTCTGCTTTTCCTACTATTCCACCTGCATAAGAGCTTCCTTCAACATAGCTATCATTGTAACAATCTTGGATAATTCCTCTTTCTTCTTCTCCCAAATTATACATATATCCTACAATTCCACCTGAAATATCACCATCTATATGACTATTTTTTGAACCTAGTCTCTTTATGGTTCCTACACTAACACCAAATATTCCTGCATAATTCTCATCTGTTAATATTCCACTAATTGTATTAAAATTTCCATCAAAAATCCCTTCAAATGGTACACTTTTTGTTCCAATTGGATTCCAAGTATCACCCTTCCAAGTATCTTCCTCAATATCATAATATGCTCCCATATCTATTGAAGCTTCCATTTGAATTTCTATTCCATAAAATCCCACACCTTTATGAGATAATTCCGAAATTTTTAATAAATCCTCTTTTGTAGAAATTTTATATATATTATTTTGCAATTTTCCACTTAAATCAAAATATATAGTTGTTCCTTTTGCATTTCCTGATGTAAAAATAATAGTTGCTATTTGATTTGAATCAATTATATTTATTTTTCCATCTTTTAATTCACAGTTATCATATTCAATATCTTTTGTAGCTATTATACTACTTTCCTTCATAGCTTCTGTTAAAATATTGGGAATTGCATTTATATTTTCTCCATATAGATAATATTGACTCTCAGCATTTATACTACTTAAATTCTGTAACTTTTCTAATCCTGAAAAATCCTGAATTTGATTTCTTCCAATTAGCAATTCTTTTAAATCTGTTACATTTTCTAATGGCGTTATATTTCTTATGTTATTTTTTGCTAAATTAAGTCCTATCAATTCATTTGACTCCTCATTTGAAAAAACAGATAAATCACTTATATTGTTTCCTGCTAATTCTAATGCATCTAATGAACTTGTAAATCTCAACGAACTTATGTCTGAAATATGATTATAACTTAATATTAAATATCTTAAATGACTATTCCATTCTATATTGTTAACTACTTCAATTTGATTGCATGCTAAATCTAGAGAATCAATTGGTAACGCATTCCAATTAACATTTGAAATATCTGAAAGTTTATTATTATTTGCTACTAGTATTTCTAGGTCAGTTGGTAGATTTTCTAACGTACTTAAATTATTATGTGCAATATCCAATTCCTCAATCAAAGAATTTGTCCAATCAACGCCTACAAAATTCGTAATTTGATTATATGATAATTGTAAATATCTTGTTTTCGTAGTAGGTTCAAATTTTAAGCCTGTTATCTTAGATATATCATTATTTTCTAAATTAATTGTTCTCCAATTTGATAAAATTGTAAAATTATTAATCTCTGCTATCTCATTTTTATTTAAGCGAATTTCATTTAATTTTTCTGGAAAATGTATATTATCTATATTGGTAATTTTATTACCTGATAAATCTAGAAAAGTCAAGCTTTCAGGCCATTTTATATTACTAATATTTTTTATCTCATTTCCCCTATCAATGATTTGTCCAGAAATAACTCCAGGGAATAGTACAGCATACCATGTACCTGCATACAATCCTGTTAAATTTGTTAAATTTTCAACTACTCTTATATCTTCAATATAATTATCACTTATTGATAAAAGTTTTAAATTTGTATTATCCTTCAAACTATCAATAGATTTTAATTTATTTTTTCCAATAAGAAGTTTTTCTAAAGTATTAGGAAATTTAACATTGGAAATATCTTCTATTTGATTGTCATTTAAATCAATATAGCTTAAGCAATTTCCAAAATCTACATTATCTAAATTTGCTAGTTCATTAGAATCAAAACGAATTTCCTCCACGTTTTTTGGTATTTTAATGTCTTGAATGGTACATAAATTCGTTTGACGAATATACAAAGACTTTAGATGATTTAACTCTGACCAATCGACAATCGGTTGTTCTAAAAATGTACATTCGGCTATTTTTATTTCTTCTAGCGTTGTTGGCCATTCTATATGATTTATATTTATGTTATGTATACCATATATATACAAGGTTTTTAAATTTGGAAATACTTTAGCAAGGTGATTTATATTAAAAATTCCATAAAAATCACTATTAAGATTATTTCCTATCACTAATCTTTCTAAGTTTTTAAGTGTTTCTATAGGTGTAAAATCTACATATTCTACTTCATTGGGAATTCCAATAGTCAATTCTTTTAAATTAACAAATTTTTCAATACCTGAGAAATCGCTAATATAGGCAGTAAGCCAGTCGAATCCTCCGTTACCAATTGATTCCCATCCATAAGAACCTAAATTTAAGTCTTCAATGCTATTTAAATTGTCCTGGCTGATGACAATGGTATATGTTTCTTCATCATAACTTATCAATAATTCTTCTATTTCATCTATCATAGCATAAAATAGATGTTTATCTTTAAATGATATGGTAACATTTTGAGCTTGCTCGTTTTGCGCCGTAGATCCCATTAGTTGTGCATTTGTAGATGTTTCATTTTTTTCTTTAATTTGCTTTATTTTTTCTTTATTTTCCATCTTGCTTTCATACTCTTGTTTTATCTTTTCTTGTGATTTATCCATATTTAATGCAACTTCTGGTGAATTCGTTTCATTATCAAAATTTTTAAAATTTATACTTAAATCATTAACCGTTTTGTCAGAACTTGTATCTTCATTCTTGTCAGTTTCCATATTATTTGTTTCTCCATTGGCTTTTATATCTGATGCAAAAACTTGGTGAAAAGTAAAAATGAAATTTTGACATATAATTAATAAAACTAATAAGCATACGAGACAAATTTTATATTTCATATAAATCTCCCCTTTAATAGTACATTAATCTCATTATATAAATTCTCTTAGAGGATGTAAATATCAACTAATTACATGTTTATATCTTACTTTATACATACTTACGGAAGTATTTATATGGCATTATTTTATCTTATATTAAATTTTTATGACATTTTTATTTCTAGGTTCATAATTTTTGCTTTTGTATATGTATTTGAAGCACAAAAATGGATGTACCTCGTACATCCGTAGCTTTTTGATTCTTATATTATATATTAAACTATACCATCTTAAAAATTTCTTTTGCATTTTCATATGTTATTTTAGCCACCTCTTCTAAAGATATACCTTTTACTTCTGCTATTTTTTGTGCTATATATTTTACATTTCTTGGATCATTTCTTGTTCCTCTTACTGGCTCTGGTGCTAAATATGGACTATCTGTTTCAATTAACATCTTATCATTTGGTACCATCTGGATGATTTCATTGGCATTTTTAGAATTCTTAAAAGTTACTGGTCCTGCAAAGGAAATATAGAAGCCTAATTTTAAAGCTTCTTTTACCAATTCTCGATTTAATGGACAGCAATGAAACACACCCTTTTTATTCACGATATGATTTTTCAAAATTTCAATCGTATCCATAACGGCTTCTCTTGTATGTATTACAATTGGTAAGTCAAATACATTTGCCATCTCAATTTGTTTAATAAAGGCTTGTCTTTGTAATTCTCTTCGTTGTAAATCTTTTTCCCAATAATAATCTAAGCCAATCTCTCCGATAGCTACAATTTTTTTATCCTCTATATTTTCTTTCACCAAATCTCTTATCTTATCAATATTTTTCCACAATTCTTCTTCATTTTGTGGAATATCATTTGGAGAAATCCCACAAGTTGTATAGATAAATTCATATTTCTTAGATAATGCTATTCCTGTTTTTGAACCTTCTACACTATATCCAGCAGATACAAACCTTGTAATACCTGCTTTTTTAATTTCTTGGATTAGCTTCTCCCTATCCTCATCAAATCTCTCATCATCTAAGTGACAATGACTATCTAAAAATTCCATTTTTGCTTTTCCCTTCTCTATATTTTATCTAACGATTTTGTCTATTTCCATATTGTAACAACATTAGCTGTAGCGTATTCTTTACAATGTGATATACTAATGTCTATTTCCTCTATTTCCTTTATTTGTATATCTAAAAAATTGATATGTGGTCTTCCATTTTTATCATTGATAATCTCTATATTTTTCCATCCAATATCATATTTATTATCCAATTTACTAGATATAGCTTTAAATCCTGCCTCTTTTGCCGCAAATCTAGCTGCATAATGCTGATATTTCTGATTTCTTTTACTTTCACAGTATGCAATCTCTTTATCTGTATATACTCTTTCTAAGAATTTATCTCCTAATTCTTCTATACTTTCTTTTATTCTTTTAATTTCTATAATATCTGTTCCACAAGTTATTTTCATGTTTTTCTTTCCTTCTTACTATTTTTTACTTTTAATTTTTATTTTTATTCTAAATTTTATATTTTTTACTTTTTACTTATTCTTAAATAATGAGCTTTTAATTTAGTAATATATACTAAAATGGGGAAGATTTCTCTTCCCTTTTCCTTTATCTTCATTTGTAAAATCTGATTTTATTTGTTCTCTATTCTATAGATGGATTATATATTATCCTTTAGATAACAGCATAAAATTCAATATATTAAAGATTAAAGATGCAATTAGTATGATAGAAATAATAATAGTTACATTTTTGTTTTTCTCTATATTTAGCTCTTTATATAAAACATCATATTCTGTCTTTACTTCATTATATAATTGCTCTAGTCCTAACATTTCTTTAATCTTGTGATCAAATATAGTTCCTGCCTCATCTTCAGTTACCTCTTGAATCCATATATTTTTGGTAAAACTAATAAATGCCTTTCTGACACTTTTTATTTTGGTTGTATGCTTAAATGCCAAGCTCAATTTCTTTAAATATATCTTTTTATATAATTCATAAATATATGTATATAAATATTGTTGTTCAAATTCATTTGGTAAAATAGTATAATTATTGATGTCTGTTGAAGAAGTAAATAAAGTTACACCTTGTTTTGTAATTCCCATTTTAGTATATTTCCATTTTGCTAATGATAATATATCATCCTCTCTTAAACTTGCAGAATTATCTGCTGGTAATATCCTTGCAAATTTAATAAAATGGTGCTCTATTTTATCAAAACTATTTTCTAGATTCCATGCTGATTGATCTATACATACATAAGAATAGGTTAAAAATCTTTCTGTATTGATATCTAATTTAATGGCTTCTATATTAGAACCTGTAATACTTTTTATAAAATCTGTAAGCTTATCTATACTTTCAAAACTATCTGTTTGTATATTGATTTTATCATAATTATTTAATGTTCTATTATCTTGCTGAATATCTCTAAATTTGTAATTAAAGTTTAGTACATCTGAAAATGTAGGCTCGTCTTCTATATTAGTTTTTATACATAAAAAGCATATGCCTGTATTAAAACAAATTAGCTCAATTTTCTTTATTTTAAAGAAAATTCCTTTGCCATCTCCTGCTTTTCCTTGTATATCTTTTTTTACAGTATATTCAAATATTGTACAAGGATATTTAGAAAGCACAGCTGATTGTGTTTCTATTGGCATTTCTTTAAACTTTGTATATTTAGCATTTGTAAAGCTAAAACTTGAAAAAAGAAAATCTCGCATTTTAGGTGTAAAATATTTATATAATCTTAAATCCTTTTCCTTTTCAAATCTTTTTAACTTACAATTTTCATCTTTTAGTAATCTTAATATATATTTTTGATATTTCTTTTGTTTTACAACAAAAGGATGTACGAAATATGTATATTGATAGTTTATCTTTAGTTCCATTTTTATCACCTTTTTTATTATTTTATTCTTGGTTATAATAGTTCATATTGATATCTTTTCCTAAATGCCACCTTCCTATGAAGTCAATCATTAAATAATCATCTAAATTATAAATTGGTTCTTGTACAACCTCTCCTTTATTATTAATTGCTCCCCATTTTCCATCTTTTTTGACTGCTGCAAACCCATATTCATTTTGTTCTGTGGCATCATCATACATATATTCTACCACAACATTTCCATCTTTGTCTATATATCCATATTGATTATCTTTTTTATCTAAATATAATGTGTGATTACTTAAAATTTCTTTTTTATCTTTTTCTTCAAATCTAAAATTATAATATTTATATGCATCATTTTGTCTTAATTCAAAATATCCTGCATCTGTATTAATTTCTATTAATATTCCTGTTTGTTTCACTTCAAATTGGTTATTCATAACTTGACTATTAAAATTTTCATCTTCTGCCACATAGATATCTCCAATTTCATTATAGGTTATTGTCTGATAATTAAAAGGAACCTTCTCATTATTATCAATATCAATAATTCCTTGCTTATCACCTTTAGTTGCTACAAAAATATTTGCTTTTACTTCACTTAAATCATCATATTGTGCCTCTACTTTGACTTCCCCTGTAAGTGTCATAATTCCATATTTTCCACCTGAAATGTAAATCACACCTGCGTCTTTTGTTTCTAGAATTTTCGCAATTTGATCAAATCCTTCTGCTAATACATCTTCTCCATTAGCATTTACGACTTTTTGTTTTCCATCTTGTGATACAACATATAAATCATTTCCATATACTTTTTCAATTTCTTGATATTGGTTTTCTAAAATAACATTTTTAGAAGCATCCACAATACCGTATAATCCAGTATCATCTTTTACGATATATCCATCTCTATTTGTTTCTCCTAAGTTTGTAATCTCTGCATAATTTGCATCTAGGATATTTCTTCCTTCATTATCTACAACACCATATTTTCCCTCTTTTTGAATTAGAAAAGCATTTTTTACTCCTTGTAAAGCTTGTATACTATCATATTCTGCCTTTACAAGTTCTTTTCCTGAATTATCTATCATTCCCCATTTTCCATCTTTTTGTACTTTTAAGACATCTTCCTCATACCATAAATTGTTATTTTCATCATAATTTGGTATTGCTTCAATTTTATCATAGTTTGTAAATATCTCTTCATTTTTGCTATTTAAGGCTTTCGCACTATACTCTCCCGTATCATAATTCACATCATAGGTACAAAGAAATATATCTGTTTTGCTATCAGGAATAATAATCATTTCCTCATAAGATGGATCTATGACTGTTTCTCCATTTTCATCAATCACACCCCATTTGTTATCCTTAAATGCTGCAAAATATGTTTTACTGGTAATTCCTCCCGTTTTTTCTTCTTTTGAGAAAATGCCTCTTATGATAAATATTGACATAATGATAACAACAATTGCTAATATCACTGCAAAAACTTTCTTCATATTTAGCTTTCGTTCTTCATATCTTCTTCCTCTACTCATCGAAATTTTTTCCTCCTAATTTTCCATATCCTTTTGCATAAATTTACATACGATGACACTCATATCATCTTTTGTTTTACCAAAATTATTATCAATTGCTTCATTTAATATAATATCTGCTATTTTTTTGGTATTTTTTGTTTCTATATCCTCTAATAAATATTTTATCCATAATTCTTTATTTTTGTATTCTATATTAGAATCTAAAATACCATCTGTACACATTAGCATAATTTGCTCATTTTGTATATCTGTATCAAAAATTTGAATATTGTCTTGATTAATCATTCCTGCTGGTAATGAATTTGATTTTATAATTTGAACTCTCTTATTTTTCTTAATATATGTTGGACATGCACCACTTTTTATAAATTCTATTGTTCCTTTATATAAATCTAAAATTGCTACATCCAAAGTTGCAAATATTTCTTCACTTTTACTAATTAAACTAGATGTAATTAATTCTATAGATGTATTTTTATCAAATCCAGATGCCAACAAGTTTTGAAGCATTGCTAAAGCTTGCATACTACTTTCATTAGCTTTTCTACCTGTTCCCATACCATCACTTAAAGCAATTAAATATTTTCCATCCTTCAATCTGGTATTTATAAAGTTATCACCTGAAACTTCACTTTGATTTTTGCTTGAATCTGCTGTAGCAAATCCCATAACATATTTATCATCAGATATATATATTAAATTGGTTTGTGTAGAATTTTCTTCATTTAGTATGATTTTTTCTTTTAATACTTTTGTTAATATGGTTTCTATCATCCTATTATCTGCTATTCTTTTTGTATATATCTTAACTACATATCTATCTTTTCTGCTAATAGAAACCTCTTCCACTTCTATTTCTTTTTGTTTTAATAACTCAATTATCTCAATTTCTTGTTTTGTATAACTTTTTTCTTCTATAGATTCTTTTTCAATATCTTTAGCTATTCCAGAAATGACTTTTGAAACACCATTTAATTGTGTTTCCATATTCTTTTTATTTTCTTCTAATTTCTTTTGCCATACAAAATTATTTTTGCTTACTTTATATGAAATATTGATAATTCTTAAAATCTGTAAAATATTTTCTTCTAAATAATGACTAACTTCTTTATCATCAAATCCTACAATATAGCTATTACAATCTGCAAAGATTTTTAATAAATCTTCTCTTTCTATTTCTTGTTTTTCTAGCAATACATTAAATATTTCATCTACAATCTTTCCATCAACATTTGCAATATCTTCATATAGTAGATTTTCTTTATATGGCTCTATATTATTTAATAGTTCATTAATAAATATTTGTTTATTTTCTTCTTTTTCCTCAGCTGAAAATGTTTCTTTTTGTTGTTCTTTTGCATAGGAATTTGCAATTTTCTTTATCGTTTCTGAAACATGATTTAATTTTTCAACAGTTTCTTTTTCTCTTGTTAAGCTTCTTTCTCTTGATATTGGTAAAAACTTTGAATTTCCAACAAATTCCTCTATATCAATATTAATATTTTTAGGAATTGCTAATAAGATAATAGAAGCCAATAAAATTTCTTTAAAATAAATTAATTCTACTGTGTATCCATTAGATGCGTAAGCTAAAATAACATTTCCTATACAAAATCCTACAATAACCCCCATTTTTCCAAATCGATTTAATATACCAGCTACCATTCCAGAAATGGCATATGCTGCAATAATAATTGGCTCTCCACCTGTTATAATTCCTAATGTAACTCCTATTGTTACACCTGATGTAGCACCTACTAATACACCATTTTTCCAGCCTAATATCAATACAATTAATATACTAAATATATTTCTTATTGAAAAACCTAATATGGTTACATCTGCAAAAGCACTTACGGCTATCGCAAGTAGAAGGCTTGTCCCTATAACTTCTTCTATTGAAAAAGCTTTTTTCTGTCCAAAATTTTCAATAACAGATATAGAATTTGCAAATACTTTATAAAAAGCAACTCCAATAATACCATATATAATACTTAATAATACATCATACACTGTAAAAGTAGAAAATATTGCCTTCACTATTTGAATGATAAAAACTGAAATAAATATATTTTTTCCTACTTTTATTTTTTCATTTCGTTCCTCTTCATTATACTTAGGTTTAAAAATAAATATGCTAATAAAGAAAATTAGACTTGTTAAAAAATACTCTAATCCTCCACTTACTCCAAACTTAATAACATTACCTATTAATGTCATAGCAACAATTCCTAAAAGAGGTACTGAAGATGAAAAACATGCTCCTAATATACTGATACTAAATAGTGAAAAATCTCCACCTATCCCTACTAAAGCTAACATAAAAGATAGAATATACATAATGATGTTATTTTTCTGCAATATGTCTGACCATTTATTTACACGTTCCTTTTTTCTATCTTGTACAGCATATTCATTTATATTTTGAAACATATTTACATACCACCTTTTTCCTAATATATCAGCTATATTTTACTACTTGTCTTTTGTGGTTTTTGTCTTTTTTAGTAAAAAACTCCTAAGAAGTTTTTTACAGATTTAATCATTTTCTATTTTTATATTTTTTTATATTCCTTTTTTTGGTTTTTTATGCTTTTTATTTTATTACAGAATGTCAAAAAATGCAATACAATAAAAAAAATCATTCCTATTTAGAAATGATTTTTTTAAACTTTTTTATGATTTTATTTTTTCAAGTTTATTGTTTTATTTTTTTAAGATTTTTCTTTTTATGATAACAATACCTATTCCAACAATGATTAACATACCAATTCCTATTGCTCCATATATGATATATTGTCTGTTTTCACCAGTTGGTCCTGTAATAGTCAATTCTACTCTATCATCATCATATTCATCTGGCGTATTTGTAGTAGGATCATAGTTTCCTGGAATTGAATCAATTGTTTTTCTTCCTTTTAATTTTACAACCTCTACGTCATTTTCATATACCAAATCATCTGATGAAACAGATAATTGTTTTGTTACCACCATACTTGTATCTACGGCCTCTGAGCCTGGTTGCATATTTTCAAATACTGGATTTTTTAAGTGTATAACATTTTGTAAGTTTCTTACAACATCATATACCTCATTTTGAAGAAGTGTTCCCTTCATATCCTCTGATATTGTTATTCTTTCCCAGTTATTACCGTCAGTTGATTCTAATACAACATCTTCTGGTAAATAGTCAAACATATCTACAACTGTTGCAATTTTGAATACTTCCTCTTTGTTTGCTGGAACAGTTCCATAAATATAGTAATCCTCATCATTATAGTCTATCTCACAATTACTATTATCTACAGTAATTTCATAAGTTACTTTTAATGTTGCACCTTGTATAATTTCATTGTCAACCTCTATATGTATATTACCATCTGGTAATGCAACAACACCTGATAAGTTTTGACTTCTTGGATCACCATTAATTGTGTTGACACCATTAGCTAATGTTAATTGTAAATAGCCTATCTCTTTATCTATCTGTAATGATTGTCTTGGTCTTTCTATAATACCAAAGTCAATATTATCAAAGACAAATTTCAAGTCTACACCATATTCACTAATATTGTCTAAATTGATATCATAATCCAATTTTATATCAAATTTTCTAGTATCTGCACTGATTTCTGTTAATTGCATTCTACCTGTTACGGTTTCATAATTTACTTCTTCTTCTGTGATTCTATCATTTACAAATTCCTCATTATCCTTTGCATCTGATAGTCTAATAGCACCCTCATGACTAGTTTCTCCTCTATACCAGTAGTCTGTCATGCTATTTACTGCGTCTTTATTTCCACCTCTATAGATTGTTGATTTATAAATATCAGCATCTACATTTTTTATTTCATTACCTTCTGCATCACAAATGACACTATTATCTCCATAAGTATATCTTATGACATAATTTCCTGGTTCTACACCTACAAAACTATATTCACCTTTTCCGCTAGTTGTTGTTGTTGCATCTACTACAGTTTCATCTCTCTTATACAATTTTGCCAATGTTAGATTTCCAGATTCATCAATTAACATTAAATCAACTTTAACATTATTAACAATATTTTCACTTGATTGATATTGTCCATCACCAATTCTTTGTTTATCATATCCTGTTCCCTCTAGTAAGTCTTCTATTGGTGCATCCTCCCAAACTGTACCTTGTATAATTCTTCCTTCTTTAAGTACAATAATTAATGATGGTGCCCAGTTTGTATCATCCTCATAAGTTGATCTATCTCCTGGTATTACAGTATCTGGTGCAGAGTCCACATCTATTCCTGCATAAGGAGTTGTAAATGTATTATCCATATATGTTGAATATCCTGTTATTTCACTAATAGAATCCAATGTTGTTTCTCCATTTAATAATGCATTTATTGCATCATTATTTAATTGATAACGAATCGTAATTGTTTTTAAAGTTTGTGCTGCCAATTGTTGATTTACATATATCTCCATTTTCTTCAAGCCATTAACATTATAGCTATCATCAATTTGATAATCAATTGTATTTCCATTTTCATCTGTAATAACCATATTCTCATATCTAGCATCATAATAATTTGCTATTGTTTTTACTGTACTATTTAGACTTGTTGCTTCATTTGTTATTTCTATCTTATAGGTCATATACATTTTTAGTTTACCTTCATTTCCTGGTTGCTTGTTATATACAACATCTGCTGTGTAGATTTCTCTTGTATATGAGCTTTCAAAATATTTACTAGCAAATCTAACTGCTATATTAGATACATCTCCTCCTGCAAATCCATCAGGGTCTGCTGATACCTGTCCATATTTATATGTATGTGTATAATCATTAAGCTGTACTTCTATTTTTTCAAGGTCTTGTTTTGATAGGTTTAGATCTGGCATTTCTCTTTCTTCTACACCTAAGTTGATACCAGCTATTTCTAATACACTATTTTGTCTAATATCTTGTGTTGTATATTGTGTACATAGTGCATTATTCTCATTTGCATTTGTTACTGCTGTTATCTCATATTGGTCATATACACCTGATATTGGATATCTTTGACCTTCATATCCATAATTTACAGAATCCCCATAAACCACTGTACTTTTATAATCACTATATGTATATTGTATATCATATACTTTTTGATCTTGTGTATTTTGAGAAATTCCTTTACGAATCGTTGCATAATTATTATTAAATGCATCTCTTAATGCTTCATCTGTTGCACTATTTTTTGTACCACTAATAATATTTGCTGTATTTAATCCACCTGTATTCGTAGCAGATATCATTCCGAATTCAGAATTGATTGGTATTGATTGATAACTCATACCATTATACTCAAATTCTATATAAGCTCCTGGTAATTCATCTATTTCTAGTTTAATAGCACTAGAATCCTCATCATAGTTACCAAAGTTATATTCACCATTTGCATTTGTTACTCTTGTATCTAATACTATTCCATCTGCATTCTTCAAAGTAACTGTGATATATTGTAATCTTCTATCTTCTGTTCCATCAGTCCATTGATAATCTTTTTGACTTCCTTTTCCATCTGTCTTATCTTCCCAAGCATATCCA
Organism: uncultured Clostridia bacterium; assembly: GCA_944388795.1. Classification (GTDB taxonomy): domain Bacteria; phylum Bacillota; class Clostridia; order TANB77; family CAG-508; genus CAG-269. The sequence goes on along the minus strand of CALXKD010000005.1, from coordinate 52,089 downwards.
CTTACTTTGATATATTTTCTTCTGTTTTTATTCGTCATTTCACTTGCGCTTCCTGTTCCATTTTGCGCTGCTGTACTGTTGGTATCTGTAGATTTTTGTCTTGTTACCTCTATTGTTGCTGATGTTGATAGATTTACAGTCGTTTTTGTTCCATCACTATTGGTTACTTCCCAAGAAATAAAGTTTGGATCTATATCATAACCAAAATTATCTCCTACAGAAATCTCTTCTACTACGTAATTACCAATTAATATATTATATATTTTTATTAATCCTTCTGCATCTGTTACAAATGTAGTTGCTTCATCTGGATTATTTGTAGTTGTCATACTATCAAAATGTACAGTGCCTGTTGCTGTTGTAATTGATGTTAGGTTTCCTGAGCTATCACTTTGCATTCCAACAACATATCCACCGCTTTGTATTTTTCTCGTTAATAAACGTAAATCTGCTACATTAACTTGTCCATCTCCATTAACATCTGCTGCATTTCGTTGCTCAGAGGTAAGTTCTAATTTTTCTGTAACATGTCTTAATACAAGTTTTAAATCCTCTTCCTCTAGATATCCATTATTATTTACGTCACCTTTTCCTTCAACAAAATCTGCAAGAGCTGCTTGATCTTCAGCAGATACACTCTTTCTTATTCTAAAGCTGATACCACCTATTTTGGCAGCTTCATTATCTGCATCTTTCTTTTCTATAAATAAGTTTCCTGTTTGTTTTTCATTTTGTACAGTTGCTGTAGTTGTACTTCCATTTACAACTGTTGTTGAAACATTTTCTGGTAAAACCGTATATCCATAATTTGGATTGTTTGTTTCGATAATTTCATAATTACCAACATCTAAGCCATTGATGGTTATTGTTCCGTTTGTTGGATGTGTTATAAAAGATGTTCCATCTGCTTCATTTGGCGTATAACCTTTTAATTGATCTGGAATATTATATTGTCCATCTCCTGTTTTCTCAGCAATTACATAATTTCCTGTGTCTTTATTTCTTAGTTTAAATTCTACATTTCCTAATTTTACATTATAGTCATCTTGATCGACTTTTTCTATTGTTAAAGATCCTACTTTTCTATAGTCCTTTAACATAATTTTTGTTGCTGTATTGTTAGCACCTTTAAGCGTTACTGTAATTGGACCTGCTGTATTTCCATCTATTCTTAGATCTGTTACTTGTCCTGTTCCTGCTTGACTAGTTGCACTAATAATTTCTGCATTATAATTGGTTTCATCTGTATTAGATTCTTCTATGTAATATTGATATTCAATAGAGATATTATCAATTGTAACCGTTCCATTGCTTGAGGTAAATATCGTTGTTGCTGTATTAGCATTTGCTGCATATGAACTATTTCCTCCCATTGATACAGTTGCTTGATTACGAATGGTGTCACTATTGTTGATTCTTAAATATTTTTTTGTTGAACCATCTAAATAGTAAACTTTAAATCCAAAATCTCTAACATTCTCATAAGCTTCATTTCCTGCATATGCTCCTACTTTTTGTATTACCATTTTTCCCAAGTTGTTTTTTGCTGTAAATGTTACACTATCTTTTGTTGGTGATGTTGAAATTGGATCTCCTCTGAATATAGCAGTTGCTTGTCCTGTAGTACCTCCCATAAAAATAATTCTTCCTCTAACATAACCTGTTGATTTAGCTTTTGTTACAGGATTTGTTACAGTTCCTCCCCCAGCAGTTCCTGATGTATTTATTGTTACATTAACATTTAAATTCGTTAGAACTGCAGTTGTTGCAATATAAAACTTATTACCATTTCTAGGAATTCCTGAAGTAGCTTTTACATCTCCTCCTACTGACAAAGCATATCCTGCAACAGCTGGTGTACTATTTCCATCTTTAATACTAACACTACTAATCGTTCCTGCTGTTTTCATAGTAAATGGTCCTATATAACTATAACTAGTTCCATTAGATGCCTGAGATACTTTTACCTCCGCTCCAGAATCACTACTGCTAGTTATTTCTGCATTTGAACCTGTTGTTTCAGAATCTGCATATGTTTGTGCATATTTTAAAACAGTTGCTCCTGCAGATTTTGATTCACTTGTATATTCGCTTGTTCTCCTTTTACTAAAATCACCTATTAAATATTCTAGGTTAGTACTGTTAAAGAAATAATATAATGCATTCTTTGAAGCACTTGCACCTTCTGCACCTACTAGTCCAGGACTAGAATCTACTGTAGCTGCATAAAGTAAATATACTAATTTTTTTATATTTTTATCATTACCATATGCCTTATCATTTACTGTTGTTTTTCCTTTGATTTGTACTGTGTATTTCCCTAATTCAGACATATTAATATCTAATATACATTTTACTTCATTATTCGTACCAAAACCATTAAGTGTCTCATGGCTAAAACATATCCAGTTTCGGCTTCGTGAAGAATTTTCTATATTCTCTTGATTTACAATATCTCCTATTTTTATATCATTCCAGAAAAGTGAACTACTATTTTGTGCTGATGAAGCTAAGTCATCTCCTTCTACTCCTGAAACTTTATATATAAATACTCCTAGTAGAACAATCAGTATAATAGAAATAATAAAACTGATTTCTGTTTTCATTTTTATTTTCATGTATGTTCTCCCCTCCTTTCCTTAAAAATCTATCTCATCTTTTTTTAATACTTTTTTATTAATGATAAATACACTTAATCCTGTTAATATCAATATCATGAATATGATTGATACAAATATAATTACGCCACCTGTTCCTACACTGATGATAACTTCTGCTCTTCCGTAATCATCCTCAGAAGCATTGTTATTTCCTGGTGTTGAGTCTGTATCACTCAAATCTAAGGTATTAGATGCCTCTCCAATTTCTGCTATATTAATCACTGTTCCTGTATTATCATTATTCATTGTTTTTACTAAAACTAAGTCTACTGTTTGCATTTGACCTGGTGCTATAGCTGTATTTGACAAGCTATTATTTTGTAAATTTGCATTTACTTGATACCAATCTGAATTTAGTTCTGAACTAAAGCTTAAGTCAGATGGTATATAATCTACAATGTTTTGTACATATCCTGCAACTTCTCCTACATTTGTAATTTTGATTGTATATCGTATAATGACTGTTGCATTGTTTAATTCTCTTGCTGGTATCTCTACTTTTACTAGATTTTGATCATTGTATCCATATTGTGTTGTACTTCTGTTAGTTTGTACAATAACTTCGCTTACATATTTGTCTAATTCTAAATCAAATGTTGAAGCTTCGATTAATCCAATATCTATATTAGTTATATTTCCTGAATTTACACTAATAACATCTGTTGCTCCAAGTGTACTGTTAGTTCCATCAATTGTTACATTTCTGCTGATAACATCTGAGTTTTGACTTTCCTCTACGCCTTCTTTTCTATATTCTGTAAGATTATATCTTCCGGTGTCATATGCAAATACTAATATATAGTTACCATTTCCTACTGTTATTTGATATTGTCCATTTGATGAAGTCGTTGTATTAGCATTATCTACATATGTTCCCTGATCAGCATCTACTACCCTGACTCCTACTCCTGATAATACAGCTTCTGAAGCATCTCTTTTTCCATCACGATTGCTATCTATCCATGCTGTACCACTAATTGTGTATTGATTTTGACCTGGATTGTTTGGATTGTTTGGATTATTTGGATCTTCTGGGTTATTTGGATCTTCTGGATTATCTGGATTTGGATTTTCTGGATCTGTTGGCGTTTCTTCTGAAACGACTTTATAAGTAATATCATTTGAAATTACATCTCCTACAACAGTTGAAACAGTTAAATTATTCACTAAATCTGTATTGGTTAATTGCGCAATATCTGCATATGCTTTTATCTCTAGTGTTGAGGTTGAATTTGCAGCCATTCTATGTCCCTCGATGTAGACATCTCCTGCTGATAGCTGTTCTCCATTAAATGTTACAGATTCTACTGTAATTCCTTTTGGAATATAGTCATATATTGTTGTCACAATTTCATAATCTCTTGTATTTTTTATTTCAAATGTATAAGTTATGTCTTGTCCATTTTCTAATACTGTATTATTTTCTGGATTTCCTGTTTGTATGACTTCTACCCAATTTTCATTTTCATTTTCATCTGATGAAGCAATTGTATATTCTTTACTTGCTTGCATTGTACCAGTCCATTCATATTGATAAACCTGACTGTCTTCATTTAGTTTTCCATAGACAATATCCATTGTATTCGTAATTGTATCTTCTGTTATATATTCTGTTTCAGCCAATATTGTTAATACAATTTCTACACTTTCACCTGCTGGTATAGTCATTTCGCCTGATAGAATATTTTCGAATATTATAAAATCTTGTGTACTTTCAAATTCACTAAGAATTGGTATTTCTGTTTCCTGTCCTTGATATCTAACAATTCCTCCTTGTGCTGTAAATCCCTCTGGAAGAGCATCAGAAAATTGAAAATGTAAATCCTCTGAATCATTGTTTTCAATTCTTGTTGTAATTTCAAATAGTTGATCGGATTTTAATCCTACATTATCATCTATATTAGCAGTTTGTTCTGCAACTATATTTCTTTGTGTATTTAAAATTTTTAATGTAGCCATATTTGACACATATACATTTTGTCCTTCCATTTGATACATAAATGTATAGTCCTTTTCTATTCCTTCAAAACTATCAATTTGAACATATAACTCTAGTGTTGTAACTTCTCCAGCTTCCATACTAGGAATCTCAAATGTTAGTGTATTATTTTCTTGATTATATGTACGATTCGTTACTTTATCTTCTGTAAGATTTAAACTCTCTCCCTCTACAATAGTTGTCCCCCATATCAAATCTGAAGCATCATTTACATGAACACCATCTGGTAATTGTATTGTTCCTTTTACATTTTGTAATTTATTTCCAGATATATTTTCTATTTCTAAGTTCATATGTATACTTCTTCCAATATATAACTGTTCTTCTTCGTAGAAAGGATTTTGCATAATCGCTTTTATTTCAGCCTGTTTTATAGGATTTGTTATTGTATTGATTGTTGTTCCATCTAGTCCATCTGCTTGTATATTGATACTTCCATTTGTTTGTGCTGACTCATCCTCTGTTTCTAAAACGATACTATTATATTGTAAAATCACACTTTCTCCATTTGCTAAAGTATCTATTGTATCAAATGTTTTTTCATTTGTATCTAATTCCGCATATTTATGATATATTCCTTCTGTTTCTTCCTGAGCATTAGGATCAAATGCTTCTTCTTCAATTAAATCATAAAGATGTCCATTTGTTTGTGTTGCTTTTATATTTACATTATGTAAGTCACTTCCTGTATGATTAGTTATTTGCATTGTATAAGTAATCATTTGTCCTTCATATACAGGAGTTCCCTCTTCTAATTCACTTCCTCCAGATACAGCAGATATGGCAATTCCTAATCCATTTTGTTCAGTTTGCGTTGTACTTGCTAACGCTAATATATTATTGGTAATTACATTTTCTGATTTTGCACCAATTGTAGAAGTTTGTGTGTTCACATTTCCTAAATACGTATATGTTGTATTTGTTTGTGCATATATACTTTGTCCATATCCAATATTTTCTGGTATTCCTATTTCATATTGAAGTGCTATAGCTTGTCCTGCTGCCACACTATCTAGTCTTATCATATATGAAGCGGCATTTGTATAATCTGTACTCCAAGATCCATCATCTTGTGTTGCTGCTATATTTTGTGAATATAAGATTTCAATACCACTAACATTTGTACGAATTCCTCCAACTAATGTTGTATCTAGAGTTCCATCATAAACACCTTTTTTAGGTATTCTACCAATAATTACAACATCTTTTATTTCTATATCATAATTATTAATAATTGCTGTACTTGCTCTGGCTGTCATAGCTCCGCCTTCTATATCTAATACTCCCATTGGAATATTATCATCTATTGTATAAATAGAATCTCCTGCTGTATTAAATCCTGATAGATTATTATATATCATCATACCTGGTTTTGATTCTATATTAATATCCACAGAAGTTTGATAACTTGCTTCATTTCCATTTTCATTTGTATATGACATTGCAATATTAGATTTTTGACTAGCTGTTAAGACACTAAATTCTATATCTGCATTAATAACGATTGCTAATTCATTTATTTCCTTAGAATAATCACTTTGTTGTCCTGATAATGCAATTTGAATCACTTTTTCTCCATTAGCTCCATCTCTCAATCTAGCATATTCTATATTAAATTCATCTGCATAAACTTTATTAACTGATTTTACATCTATGTTAGAAATACTACTTGGTAATGTAAGTTCAATTACTGGATTTTTAAATAAGTCATATTTTTCAGATGCTGTTTTTAAAGTTATGGTAAATTGAACATTTTCATTTTTTTGTAATGTAGATAAATTTGTATTATTAACCTCTAATCTTGCTTCTGTTACAGTGTCTAATAAATTGATATTTGCCTCTGTTTGGTCTAATCCTAAATTTGTCTCAACAACTTCATTTGTGTTTAATCTTGTAAATGTTTTTAATTGATTTTTTGCATATCCTGTATTTCCTTGTATACATTTTACATGATGAATTGTGAATTGTCCTTCTTTTATTGGTTTTGATGTTTCAATATATATTCCTGTTAAAGGTTGTGCATATGTAATATGTACATTTCCGTCTTCACTTGTTTCTGATTGATTATTAACCGTTGCTATTACATTTCCATTTGCATCCTTGATATCTAAATATCCATTCTCACCAAATAATTCTATAAATCTGTTTTTATTAATCAATGTTTCTTTATATAAAACAATACTATTTGCATCATATGCATTTTCTTCACTTCCAACAAAATGTGAATTATTGGTACTTGCTTTTATATAATCAATAACCTCTGCTTTTGATATTTCTATAACATTATTTTCTCTAAATATCGTTTCGTTTGCAGAATTTGCATATAAATATCCTTTATATACCTCTTGTGTTGTACTTTTCTTACTGCTTACCACATTTCCTTTAAATTCTAGTGTTACATCTTGTTCATCTATTTTTTGGTTATTTTCTTTTGTAAACAGTTTACTATTCATCTCTGTTTTTAAATGAATGGTACTTACATTTTCCTTTACAGCTTTATCATAAGTATATATAACTTTATATTCATCTATACCGCTATCCCAACTTGTATTTCCTTCTTCATTTGTTGTACTCTCTCTTGTTATTTTTAATTGTCCAGCTTCTGCATCATATTGAATATTACCATCATTTAGTTTCTTTCCATTTGAAAGCACTTGAATATTATTTGGTAAATTATCTCCTATTTTAGGAACTACCACATGAAATTCTTCTGATTCTCTTGGTAAGTTGCCATTGTCTATTGTACTTGTAATTTGTTGTTGGATTAATACTCCATTTTCTCCTAAATCTATACATTTTTCAATAGATTGTGAAAGTTTTGCTTCTGCATTATCTGTCCATTCTAATTTTGTAACAATATTTCCTTGTAAAGCTTCTTCATCCTCTTCCTCTTTATATGTTCCTTCTAATGAAACATTGGTTTCTTTTGAAAAATATGTTCCATTCACATTATTTACCTTATTAAATTCAATTGGAATTTCTATTTCTACATTATTATTATAAATGATAGAATTTAATTCTATTTCATTTGCTTCCACATTTACACTTTTTATATATGTATTAGAAATGTTATTTCCTTTAATTTTGAAATTAGAATCATTGATTTTTATTTTGGCATTATCCAAACTACCTTTTTCTAAAACATTTATGTTGATGTACAAATAATTCTCACCGTCACTGATATTTGATTGCTTAGCATGTACATTTCCACTATCTGTTTTAAAATAGGCATCAAATTTAACATTAGCAATATTTGTGTTATTACTTTGTGCATCTAGCTCACTTGCTAATGCTACTACTACATTATATCCTAATGGCACCATATTAAATGACATTAATACGGCAATTAAAGCTACTACTGTTACTAATTTCAAAACCTTCTTTTTCATAAATACCCCTCACATATCTTTAGATAATATTCTACTTTATATTAACTTCTGAGAAAATAAAAATCAATATGGAATTATTTCCAATTATCTTTTGTTACAAAAAAAACAATAAATCTCTTTACGGATCATCTTTTTGTCAATATTCGTCTTTATTTTTTTAAATTTTGTTTACAATTTTATTACAAATTTTATTTTTTCTACAAAAATCCTCTCTTTCTATTATTTGCGTAATATTTTCTCACTTTTAGTTAAAGTAAACTTATAATTGGCACAAAAAAATATGAGATTGATTTTCATCAATCTCATATCTTAATTATAGTCATTATTTATTTAATACCTTTTTCTTAATAAAGATAACACCTACTCCTAATACAATACATGCTGTTATAATAACTGCTATTGGTATTATATAATTCAAGTTATCACCAGTATTTGGTGTTATAATAACTGTTTCTGCCATACCATCATCTGTTTCTACTTCCGGTCCTGTACCTGGGATATAATTTCCTGGTGTTGATACTAAATCAGATCCTCCTGGTTTATTAACCTTTACAATTTCTGTTTCATTGTCTAATTCAATATCTTCTGATGCTGATAATAATTTTGAAACATTTAGCGTAATTGTTGCATTTTGTGTAGGCTCTAAATCATAAGCTGCTAATGCTTCTGTATATAATATAGTTTTCTCATTTATTGTTGAATTTTCATCATTATATACAACCTCTGCTAAATCAATTCTACTATCATCACTTTGTATTACTTCCCAATCTGGATTATTTGTTGCATCAAAGCTCCAATCACTGTCTAAGTAATCTACAATTGCTGATGGTGTGATTGTTACGACATCTCCTTCTATGATTCCATATTTATAATAGTTTTCAGATAAGTAATCTAATTCACTATTATTGTCTACTCGTATTTCATAAGTTACTTCTAGTCTAGAACCTTGAATTAACTCATTATCCATTTCCAATCTAACTAATCCATTTTCTGGTGATGAACTATCTGATGGTGGAATATATGTTACACTTGAAGTTTGTCCCTCTAGGCTACCATCCTCATTTACTTGGAAGTTTACCAATGTTGTACCATTTGCTAAAGTAACCTTCATTGAACTTACTCTTTTACTTAATGCTAAATCTTGTCTTGCTCTTTCTACAATACCAAAGTCAATGTTTTCAATTCTATATACATATCTGTCCCCTGCTGATGCTGTATATGTTGTATCATATTCTACACCAATTCCCATTGTTGGAGTTGTTGAATTCATTTTATCAATTGTTGTCTGTGTAGAATTTGTAATTTCTTTTAATTCATTATCTATATCTAATCTTGTTTGATAATCATCTACTGCATCTGTCCATCTTGTAGCCACATCTGTTTTATACCATTCTTTATTAGCCATATTTGCATCATATCTATCTTTATCATATACAGTTCCTTTATAGTTTTGTACTGTATAAGTTGTATCTCCCCAAGTATATGTTAAAGTATAGTCTCCTGGTATAAAGTCTGAAATATAGAAATCACCATTATCGTCTGTTGTAGCTGTATATACTTTTCCACTTCCTGTATTTTCTGTAAGTGTTATAGCGACACCTGGTATTCCTGTTTCTCCATCTTCATAAGCACCACTACCTTGTCTGATTTGTCCTGTTAATAATTCACCTGATGTAGAATCTAAGAATACTTTACCAGCCATCTCTCTGGCATCTGCTACTTCTAACTTCAATGATGGACTTGAATCTGTATCATCCTCATAAGTTGCTCTATCACCTGGTATTGCATTTCCAGGATTAGAATCCACATCTACACCTGCATAAGCATTTCCATTTTCATCAAATGTTGAATATGAATTAATTTCTACAACATTGTCTAAGTTTTCTCCATCATTTAAGATATTAATAACTGCTTCTCTACTTAGTTCAAATTGTACATAGAATTCGCTTTGTGTTTGTGCATCTATCTTTGTATTTGTGTAAATGATTGCTTTTGAGTATTCATCATTGTAGCCCTCTTGTGTATAGTCTATATTACCAGTAATAATACCTTCTTGATTAATGCCTGTTCCTGCTGCCACAACAGTATATCTACTATCAAAATAATCTACTAATGAATTTACTTGTGAAGTTAAGCTGGTTGCTTCATTTCTTACTGCAATTCTATATGTTACATATACTTTTAATTCTTTACTTGCATCATTCTCATTTACATATTCATAATCTGCTTTATAAATTGCTCTTGTATATGTTTGTTCTGCATACTCACTACCAAATTTAACACCAACATTAAATCCGTCTCCATATTCTCCTTGATTTTGGAATCTTTGATCATATTCATAAATATGTTGATATCCATTAATAGCAAGTCTTACATTTTTCATATCTTTAATCAATGCTAAGTCTGGTTGTTCTCTTTCATATAATCCCAAGTTAATATATGGTATTTCTTCCATTCCATATTCAAAATGGTCTCTTATGATATATCCTGTTTCATCTGTATTAGCCGTTATTGGATATTGCCCAACTGGTAAACCTTCATTGATTAATGTTGCTGTATGTGCTTCTGTATCTTTGTTATAAGATAAGTTGTGTACCGTATTTCCATTTTCATCTAATGTAACACCTGTTGTTTCAGAATTTCCTTCTATTGTGCTAAAATCTTTATTAAATTCACTTCTGGTTTCGGCATTTTCTGCTGCCTTAGAACCATTGTCTACATCTATATGTGGAACTACATTTGTATATGTTAATCCATCATATTCAAATTGCATATAATAGTTTTCTAGATTTTCTATTCTAACATCTACAAATTGATAATATCTTAAAATTCCATCATCTAATTGAATCTCTTTTGTTTCTGCTCTAAACTCATTACCATTATCATCTCTTACAACTTCACCTGTTTCTCTATCAATTAATCTTACAATAACACCTTCCATTAATTGATCTTCTGAATCATAATCATTGTCCCTATATAGGTCATTTCTTTGAGATTCTTTGGCATATTGCTTATCTAACCATACATATCCTGAAAGTTTTACATAGATTTGCTTATTCTCTATAACAAATTCTTCTGTTTTATCAACAACAACAGTATGCTCTACCCCTTCTGATATAAATTCATATCCATAATTAGGGTTTTTGGTTTCATAAGCTACATATGTACCCACAATTAAGTTTTCTATTAAAATCTCACCATTTTGATCTGTAACAAATTCTGTTGCTTGACTTTCATCTACATATGTAATTGTTCCATTTGCATCCTCATGTACATATTTACCTGTTTCTTTGTTTTGAATTTTAAATCCAACACCTTGTAATTTCACTTCATGATTATCTTTATTTACTTTTATTACTTTTAAGTTTCCTAGTAAATCTATATTATAATCAAATGGTGTTTCATATTCATAAGGTGTTTCATAAGGTTGTCTAGATATTAAGTTTTGGAAATTGTATCCACTTTGTGATTCCAAGAACCATATAGTTACCCCTTTTACTGCTACACTTCCCTTTGCAGTAATAGTTGTAATTCTGCTAATTCCACTACTGATTGGTATAGATATATAGAAGTCTTTTCCTGATTTTATATCTCCAATACCAATAGCAGTTTCTGTAGTTCCATTATATGTACTAAAGCTTAATCCACTTACTGCATTTCCATTTTGGTCATTTACTCTTATTTCACTCAAAGTTCCTGAGAAATACCAATTAAATGGTCCTACTTTTATATGATCTCCATCTGCTCTTACACTGATATTATTTTTATTCGTATTGTCTGTTATACCAAGATTTGCTACTTCATTTGCATAATCTGATGATTGAGAATCTAAGTATGAAGAATTTCCTTTTACTGTATTTGCAAATCCATCATATAATCCTGCATGATATTGTCCTACATTTTTTATCCAAGTATACATATAATTCCATATAGCATTTTGCACTGGTCCAGACTGTTTATTTGCTCCATTATCAGCTGACAAAATATGTGCTAATTTTGCGTTATACCAACTTTCGATACTTTTACCAGTATGATCTGTTGAAGTATTTCCTCTTATATCCACTTGTGATATCACTTTATAGGTTAGCGTTCCACGCAATGCTTGATGATGCTCAACACAAAATAGGTTTGGATCATTCAAATAGTTACTATAGGTTATTGTAACATTTTGTCCCACAGTATAAGCAGCTTGAGATATACTAGTAAATCCTATGATTGCTATCATTGTAACAATTATACCAATTAGTAATTTCTTTATTTTACTCATCTATTTTCCCTCCTTTCCTTTCTCTATTGTTTATCCTTCAAATTTTTTCTTTTTACAACAATTCCTGCTGCAACTCCTGCTATTACAACAATAGCTATGATAATTCCTATTGACATATATACAACTCCACCAGTTCTAATACTTATGATAACATCTGCTGATCCCATGTCGTTCTCTCCACTTACATTATTTCCTGGCGTTGAATTTCCATCTTCCATTCCTAAATCATTATAATCTTCATAAATTTCTGCATTGTTTCTTGATACCACATTATCTTCTCCCATTGTTTTGGTTAATGTTAATGTGACTGTTTTTGATTCTCCTGGATTAATGATTTCATTTCCAAGTGCTGTTGTATATAAAGCATTTCCTTGCTCATACCAATCTTTATTTAATTCAGAACTAAATTCTAAATCACTTGGCATGTAATCCACTAGACTTCTAGCATATCCAGAAACTTCCCCAACATTTGTTACAACAATGTTGTATTCTATAATAACTGTTGAACCTTTCATTTGTTTTGCATCTAATTCTACTTTTGCTGTTGTTGTATTATTATATTCTCTAACAGTTGTTCCTGCTGAATTTTGAATCAATATTCTACTAATATATTTATCTAATTTTAAGTCAAAGTTTTGTAATTCGATTAATCCTATATTAATATCTGAAATATTTTCATTATCTATATTAATCATATCTGTTGATGCTACCTCTTGTCTTGTATCTCCAATTAATAATTCATTTAGTCTTACATCAGAGTTTTGTGCATCACTAATACCTTCTGCTTTATATTTTGTTAATGAATATTGATCTGTGTTATATTTGAATATAACTATATATTCTCCATTAGGAATATGATCAAGTACATACATTCCATTTTCATTTGTTTTTACTTCTAATGTACTTCCAGAAGTATCTTTCACTAATTGATTTGTTTGTACATTTAATAATTGTACAGTTACATTATTTAAAGTTTTTTCATTATCATCTTTTCTACCATCTCTGTTTTCATCATACCAAGCTAGACCGCTGATCATTTGCTCTCCATTTGCAACATTGCCACTATTATTTCCGTTACCATTTCCGTTGTTATTATCACCTGTGTTATTGTTATCTCCTTCTGCTACATCAGCTTCTATAATATGATTTATCTCTGAAGTCGTTGCTACCTCTTCTCCATATATACTAGCTGTCGCCTTATTGGTAATAGTTTCTGCCTCTGTTCTGCCTTCTGAATAATTAACAATCGTTTCTATAACAATTGTACTTTCTCCATTGGCTGGTATTTCCGTTTGTATCTCTACATTGTTTGAAGAAGTTACTTCTATTTCTTCTCCATCTTTTGTTACTCGATTAATCGTTAATTGAGAAGGTATTTCATCTCTTATTACTAAACCTGAAGTTTGAGAAGTACTATTATTTTTTACTCTAATTGTATAATGAATGCTATCTCCTGATTTTACATATTTGCTTTCTGTATTGGCCTCCATTGTCATATCTATATCAAAACTATTAACTGTATCCTCCCAAGCATTTGATGCATATTCTTTTTGTCCATCTGATGCTGCTACTGAGAAATGAATTGTATCCACTTCATTATCTGGCATTTTATCAATCGTCATGTTATAGCTTAATACTTTTACTTCTCCTGGTGCTAATGAACCAATACTGATTTCGTCACTATATTCTATCGTTTCTGATTGTGTATCTTCATTTATTGAACTATTTGTTTCCTCTCTAAGCTCTGTATTTTCACCTGCTGCTATTTCATATATTTCGTCATCGCTAATTTCATTTTCACTCATTCCTGAAATTAGTGTCAATCTTGTTACATTTAAGTTTTCTGATTTATTTGTTTTAACCTTAACATCGTTCAAAGTTTCAGATGAAATATTTTTTATAATAGCAAAATATTCTACCATTCCAGCTTCATATAAATCTACTTTTCTATCTGTTACTCTCTTAACCATTGTTCTTAAATTTCCAGACTCTGATAGAAGCTTTACTTCATTTGTTTCTTGAACAACGTCAGAATAATTAATTTCAGCTATATTTGCAATTGAAGTATTCTCTGCTGTATTAGAAGCTACCATAACTTCATATTCTACATACTTCACTTCTCCAACAGCCAAACTGTCAATTGTTGTTTCAAAAGTATCTGTATCAACTGCTTTATAATATGATGCTCCTGTATATTCATAATTATCAATTGGTTGTACTAACATGGTTCCCTCTGGTACTTTTCCAGTTACTTTTACATTTGTTACATTTTCTGAACCCACATTAGATACTTGTATTCTGTATTTAATTACTTCACCATTTTTTACTGTTTGTGTATCTGTTACTTCTTGACCAGATACTGTTGCTGTTAAATTACTTTCTAATTTAGGACCTACACCAGTTTCCATTGCAATTGTTGTTGCTTTTACTGTATTTTCACTTCTTGCTTGTCCTTTTGTATAGTTAACCTCATATCCCTCTTTTGCAGTTTGGTTATATTCTAGATTCTCTGGTATCTCTATCGTATATGATCCATCCACTGCTGTTCTTGAATCAATTTTATCCATAACAATTAGATATTTCTTTACTGTTTCTGGGTTTGATATATTTTGTGTCCAACCATTTTCTGTGTTTTCTAAATCTGTAGATGCATTTTCATTTTCAGTATAATATACTGTACCATTATTTATTTGTATACCATTTATAACTCTGATATCGATATTATTTTCATCTGTTCTAGTTGGAAATGTTCCTAAAACACTAACATTTTCAACATTTTCCTCATTGTTATTGATAATTTCAAACTTAACTTCTACTTGTCTGCTTTCTGCTCCTCTTTGTAGACTTACATTACTTGTTTCATTTTCTCCTACTGTTTCTACATTTAGTGCTTCAATACTATTTATAGCTGTTACATCTTTAGGAGCAACCACTTCAATCTCTTTAGAAATTCTTCCTATTTCTTCATTATTTGCATAGGCATTTGCTTTTTCATTTGTATATGTTACATGAATTTCCTCTGGTTTTGCTATAGAAGTTCTGTTTACATGAATTGTTGCATTAATAACAATGTTAGCACCTTCCACAGATTGAGCTTTATATGCTGTTTGCTCCCCTTCCATTTGAATTGTTATATATCTTCCATCTACTGAGTAATTTGCAATTTTTAACTCATCTTCATATAATAAATCTATACGATTGATTTGTATATTTTCCACTTGTTCTGGTAATTCTATTGTGAATGTTGGATTTCTATATAAATCTCTAGATTCTTCATCTGTTTTTAAGATGAATTTCATCTCTATATCATTTGCAACAACAGTAGATAATGAATTTCTATTTATTTCTAATTTTGCTTCTGTTGTTGTTTCATTTAACATCATTTTTGTTTCTAACTCAGCTTCTATTCCTTGTGTATATAACGCTTCTTTTTGTGCTATATTTTGTTCATTATAGTTGTTATATCCATATACAATTTTTGTTGCAATACTATTTGCACTTTTTATAACATTGATATCTGAAGCTTTTATTGTTTTTGTATGGTTAAATTCTAAACTTCCTTCTGCTACTGGTTTAGAAGTTCTTATCTCGATTCCTTTTGGCTCTCTTCCTGTATAGTCGATTACAAAGTTTCCATTTTCATCTGTTTCTGTACTATTATTTATTCTAGCCAATAGGTCATTGTTTTCATTATAAATTTCAATAGTTCCTTCTTCACCAAAAATCTTATAGAAGTTTTCTTTATTAATTGTTGTTCTATTATAGAATATATTACTATCTGCTTCTCCATCAGCTAATATATATCTACTAGCTTCTTCTCTGATAGATACGTATTCTTCAATATTTGCTAGATTGATATCTAATACAGTTTTACTAGTATATTGTCTATCAATTCCAGCATACAATTTACCTTTATAGATACTTTCCTCTGCATTATTAGCACTTACTTCTATTGTAGAATCGATTTCTTCATTAGATAATGTTATATTTCCTGTATTTGAAGTTAATTGTTTATTATTATGTAATGTTACCGTTTCTTCTGAAATAATCTCTGTATTTTCTAAATCAATATCTGCATCATATATGTATGTTAATATAACATTTTCTGTTCCTTGTTTCTTCCATAATATTTCATTATTTTCTGTCGCATTATTTTTTAATGTAATTTCAACATAACCATTTTCATATTTATATTCAGATGCTGACATTGTGTTTAAATTTATATCTCTTCTTATTTCTGGTAGTTTTCCATCTATTTCTGGAACATTTACTCTAGCATAAATTTCTTTTATTGGGTAACTATTATCCTTTAATCCAAGATTTAATGCTATTTGAATGATTCTTTTGTTTTCTCCTGATATTTTTAAAACCTTATTTGTTATAACTTCTAATGTATTTTCAACACCATCATTTGTATTCATTTCTATTAATCGCATACTTACATTTCTTGTTGCATTTATTTCTATATCTTTTTCTGTACTATCTCTATAAATACCTGTTAAAGTTAATACACTTTCACAATTCAACATACTTAAATCCATTGTGTCTGCATCAATAGGTTTTACTTTTACTTCTATCTCTAGTGAAGTTCCTGCATTAATTTGATTTAAATATATTTTATTTTCTGCAATTTCACTTACATATTCACTTTGTGAACTCACAAGATCAAAGTTAGAATTAGATAATTCTACCTCTCCCATGAAAAATCCTTCTTTATTCACATTAATAGATAGATATAAAGAAATATCTTGCATATCCATTGTTCTTTCTAATGTTGTTGTTTTATTTCCATTGCTATCTTTAAAATATGCACTAAATTCTATATTTTTATGGTTGGTTGCTACATTATCTGCCGCATAAGATATAAGACTTGAACCTAAAAATATAAAATTTGTCATTGTTAGTGTCATAATTAATAAAATAACTACACTAATTTTAAAAATTTTACTTTTCATATCAGTACCTCCCCTGAAAACTAAATTTGCTTTTAATCACAATTTCAGCATTTTAAATTTTACAATTATACCTAATATTAATTATAACTTGTTTTTCTTGATTTTTCAAGCTTTTTCGTCTTTTTTTATGCTTTTTTTCTCTTTTTATTTTCTTAAAGTATACATTTTTAAATTTCATGTTTACTTTTTCAAAAAATATTACTATTGTGTTACATTTTTTTGTAATATTTCATATTATATTAATAGAATTTTTCATTCTGAATATATATTCTATGAGGTGATTTATTTTGGATAATTTTAATATTGATAAAAATACAATGGATAAATTAAATTCTATGTTAAAAAATGGTAACTTAAATGATATGATTTCACAAATTCCTCCTGATGCTATTAAAAATTTTTCTAATATGATGTCTAACAATAATACAAATTCTTCTACAGATAATACAGACGAAAATTCTACTAACACTAGCAGTTCTAATAATTCAACTAATTTTGATTTTAATAATATTGATATAAATACCATGATGAAAATGAAGGCTGTCATGGAAAAAATGAATAGTCATTCTAATGATCCAAGAACAAATTTATTACAATCTTTAAAACCATACTTACGAGATGAAAAAAAAGATAAATTAGATCAATATTCTAAATTACTAAATATGACTGCACTAATGGAATTGTTTAATCAAAATGATCATAAGGAGAATTCTAGTGATAAATCATAATCTTCCCTTTTTTAGATTTCCTTTTTATACGTATCCTCGCAATTATTCTCAAAAAATATATGCACATTCAAATGACATAAATTCTCATGATTCACAAAATGATACACCACCTGTGCAAAATGAAAAAGTCAAACAAGACAATGTTAGAAAGGATGAAAAAGAAAAAAAATCATCTAAATATAGCTATATTGGTCCCATTTTAATCAATACAAATGGTTTTTCTAACAAAGAAGAACCTTTATTAGAGTTTTCTGGATTACAACTATATTTAGATGATATCATTATTCTATCTTTACTATTTTTTCTTTATAAAGAAAATGTAAAAGATGATATGCTATTTATACTTTTAATTTTACTATTAATAACTTAATCTTGTCATTCTATGACAATATCATTATCTATAATACTAACATAGGCTTGTTTGTGTAATGGCTCCTCATCTCTGTCTATTTCTTTGACAATATTAGCAATTCGAATTTGTACTGTGTCTAATAGACCTGCTGATATAATTGCTTGCTTATTTCCCTTTGCTCCAGCATGTGCTAAACCTCTTAATGCACCTAGCACAACAATATTATCAGATGCAATTACTTCAGCTCCTGAGTTTACATCTCCTAGTATAACTAAGCTTCCCTCTGCCTCCATTCTTTGCCCAGAACGTAATGAACCTCTATGAAATTTGGTTTCAGAAATAGCAATTTCTTTATTAAAAGTCCTCGTTATGCTAGAAAGCCCTAGTGATTTCGGCATATCAAAATCAATCTCCACATCTATATTATTTTTTATTAACTCTTGAATTTCATCTATTTCTTTATTTTTTAAAATCTTTCCTGTAACTGTAATTGGTGTCTTTTCATTTTTATACATTTTCTTTAATTCAGAAAGCTTTCTTTTTAAATTTTCTATAATTTCTTTTTGCTCTGCATCATCACTAATTTTTATTAAAATTTCATTCTTTCTTAAATTAATACTCACACAATTTCTCATTTTTACATCCTTCCTTATCTTAGAGATTGACTATAATTTACAGCACTCATATCTTCTTGTACTTCTTGTGTATTCATTCCAAAATACTCTTCCATAATGTCTCTTACTACTTCTGCTGTATAGTTTCCATGCCCACCATTTTCTACCATAACAACAACGGCAATTTCAGGATCCTCAAATGGCGCAAATCCTGCAAACCACGCATGAACAACCTCTTCTCCATTTTCTCCTATTGCTTCTGCTGAACCTGTTTTTCCTCCAACAGAAATTCCGAAATCTTGGAATCTGACATATGCTGTTCCTGTTGTATCACTTGTAACAGAACGCATTCCTTCTAATATAGCATCTAAGTTTTCTTGATGAATTGTTAAATCTTCACTTTCTTCTGTTTGTAATCCTAATTTTTGATTAACAAAATTATTAATTTCCTCTGTAGATGCCTCTGTTCCATCTGGCTTTATAATGCTTTTTACAATAGATACATCTATATTTTGACCTCCATTTGCTAACATACTAATATATTTAGCCATCTGTAATGGACTAAAGCTATCTAATCCTTGTCCGATAGAAGCATTAATTGTTTGTCCCTTAGTCCATGTAACACCAACTGTTTCAGCATATTCTGGTGTTGCCATTGCGCCAGATGTTTCACTTGGTAATTCTACACCTGTTTTTACACCTAATCCAAAATATTTTGCATATTTTGAAAGGGTTTCAATGCCCATTCTATCTCCTGTTTCATAGAAGAAATAGTTACATGACCTCTCAATTGCTTGTGATACATTTAATGAACCATGTCCTCTATGATAATCTGTATAATACCAGCAAGGCCATGTTTCTCCATACTTTGAGTATAGACCTGTATCATTAATTCTTTCCGTCCTTGTAATCACACCTGATTCTAATCCTGCAATGGCTGTAACCATTTTAAAAATAGAACCTGGTGCATAAGAATTTTGTACCGCTTTATTCATTAATGGTTTTGCAGAATCTGTACTATATTGATTCCATTTATCTGTACTAATCCCATTTACAAAATCTGCTGGATCATAATTCGGATAACTTGCCATTGCTAATATTTCTCCTGTTTTTACATTCATTACCACACAGCTACCTGCCTTTGTGTCAAAGGTTTGTGGAAATCCTCCTGATGCTATTTTTTGAATATTTGCTTCCAGTGCTTGTTCTGTTACCTTTTGTAAATTAGAATCAATGGTTAAAACCACATCACTACCTGCTACTGCCTCTTCTGATGTATATTCAGAAGTAATGGTTCCATCAACAGCCATATCAATTTGTTTTGTACCATCTTGTCCCTTTAAGTATTCTTCAAAAACATACTCTATTCCTGTTTTTCCAATAATATCATTTTGATCATATGTATCTTTTCTGCTCTCATATTCTTCAGAACTAATCGTTGAAGCATATCCCAATATATGTGAAGCTAATGTTCCAGAAGTATATTCTCTTACTGGTTCTGTCACAATATTAATTCCTGGGAATTTGTCACTACTTTCAGAAAATTCTGCCACAGCCTCTCTTGGAATATCTTCTGCTATTGTTAACGCTTTTGTACTACTATATCCTGTCGTTGTTATCTCATATCTGATTGCTATAATCTTTCTAATTTCTGATACATCTGTATTCTCAATTTCATATCGATCCTTAAAGTCATAAAAAGCTTCTTCTGCAGATATATTCTCATCCAAATCATATGTTTTTTTCCAATTAGCTAAAGCTTCATCACTTATGGTAAATGTAAACGGATCTATTGATATTGGAAAAGAATCTACATATTCTATTTGGTATTTTTCTAATAAATTAACAATATTTAAAATAGAATTATTTAATTCATTATCATCTATTTTTGTTTTATATAATTCCACACTAAACTTTGTTGAACTACTAACCAACGCTGTACCTGTTCTATCTAATATTTCTCCTCTAGCTGCCTCTAATGTCGTTTCTCTAGTAAGTCTTGTATTAGACTCTTCCCTATATTCTGCCCCATGCACAATTTGCAGGTTAAATAATTGTATAATTAGTACAATTCCAACAAAATATGTTAATACCGTTAAGATATTAAATCTCAAATTTAAATTACTTTTTCTTTTCTTATTTTTTCTTCTAAAACTTAATCCCTTCAAGGCTTCACCTTCCTTATATTTCTAAATAATTATATTAGAAATATCTTGTTAAGATTTTATTCCCCTTATATTCATTCTCAATAGAATATCCAAATTTTTGAATTAATGGATATAAAATGATGACAATAATTAGGTTGTATATAATTTCTATAGATAATATTTTCACAAAATTAATAATCTCTACATTTGTAGAAAATACAATAAAATTTAATATATATACAATGATTTCAAATATCAAGGTCGTACCTAACACCATAAACATAATCGTTGCTCGACTATCTTTTGAAAAATTCTTATCAAATGTTGCTGATAAAAAGCCAATTACGCCTAACCCAGCAGCATTTATACCAATTTGTGTTCCTATTGTTAAATCTAATATAGCTCCTATAATAACACCATATATAACACCTGTTATTCTATTAGAAAACAGTCCTATAAACAAAATATATATAACAAACAAATTTGGCATAACACCAGAAATTGTGAACCAATTAAAAAAATTCGATTGCAAAAAATATAAAATGAATGCTGTTAATATAAGAAATATATTAATTGTTAATTTTTTCAATGATTTCACCCTTTCTGTTTTCTAATTATTCGTTATAACCAATACTGTATCCAATTTATCAAAATCTACTGCTGTTTCTACAATAGCATATCTATCTGTTGCATTTTGTGTATTGACAACTCTTTTGATACTTCCTACATGAATTCCTTTAGGATAGATACCTCCTAAGCCTGAAGTTTCCACACTATCACCTTGTATAATTCCATCATCATCTGGGATATACATTGCCTTTAAGGCAGATTCCTCCTCCAAGGTTCCTTTACATACAATACTCTCATCAGTTGTGCTTAAAGAACAACTAACAGAACTAGATGTATCAACAATTGTTCTTACCTTTGCTGTATCACTCGTTACTGAAATAACATGTCCAACAAGTCCTTGATCAGCAATAACTGTCATATTTTCTTGTATTCCGTCATCACTTCCAACATTAATAACAATCGTTTTTGAATAATTACTAATATCTTTATTAATGATATATGCTGGTACTGTTTTGTATTCTCCATACTTTTCTGTCAAATCTAAATATTCTTTTAATGTTTCATTTTCAGATTTTATGTTTTCTAATTCTCTTAATGATTGTTCTAATTCACTATTCTTTTGTTTTAGTTCCTCATTTTCTTGTTTTAAATTATTAATATCTGTAAAAAATGTACTATTACCACTAATTCCATTTTTTAAATAAGTTAATCCATTTTGTATGGGCATAACTAATTTACTTGCTGCATTTTCAAGAAATGAAGTTTCACTATCTGCATTTGAAAATACCACAATTAAAATTAAAATAATAATGGTTATAACAATCCCTGCAATTTCTGCCTTTTTATTCTTATACATTTTCTACTCCTAACATTTTATTTTTTTCTTCTAGCATTAATTAACACTGTTTTTAATCTTTCTAAATCTTCCAATGTCTTTCCTGTTCCTCTAACCACACAGTCTAATGGTTCCTCTGCAATATATACTGGCATTCCTGTTTCTATACTCAATAATTTATCTAAATTCTTGATTAATGCACCTCCACCAGCTAGTACAATTCCTTTTTCCATAATGTCAGATGCTAATTCTGGTGGTGTTTTTTCTAAGGTAATTTTAACAATTTCTACAATTTTTTGTATAGATTCCTTCATGGCTTCTTCTACTTGTGTCGAAGTTATTGTAACTGTTCTTGGTAAGCCATCTGTTAAATCTCTACCTCTTACTTCCATTGACATCTCTGTCATGAGTGGCATAGCACATCCAATTTGCATTTTGATTTGCTCTCCTGTTGTATCCCCAATCGCTAGATTCATCTCTCTTTTTATATAATTGACTATATCTTCATCTAATTCATCTCCCGCTATACGCAAAGAATGACTTACAACAATTCCACCTAGTGAAATAACAGCAACTTCTGTTGTTCCTCCACCAATATCTACGATAATACTTCCACTTGGTTCTCCTACATCTAAAGAAGCTCCTATTGCTGCTGCCATAGGTTCTTCTATCAAATATACTTCCTTTGCTCCTGCTTGAATAACAGACTCTTCTACCGCTCTTTCTTCTACTTCTGTAATTCCAGATGGTACACCTACGACAACTCTTGGTTTTCCTATATTATATCTTCTACCAACTTTTCCAATTAAATTTTTAAGCATTAATTGTGTTGCTGTAAAATCTGCAATAACCCCATCTTTTAGTGGTCTTACTGCTTTAATTTGATCTGGTGTTCTTCCGAAGCATTTCTTTTGCTTCTGTTCCTGTTGCCATAATATTTCCTGTTTTTCTATCAATTGCTACTACAGATGGTTCTTTTAAAATAATTCCTTTTCCCTTTAATGTTACAAGGATATTCGCTGTTCCTAAATCAATTCCAATATCCTTTGATCCAAATGTAAAAAAATTCATATCTGTCCCGTTCCTTTCATAAATTCATATTTCTCCATCTTTCGTTAATATTTTTGAAATAATACTTGTAAAATTCCCGTTGCCTATCACTATATGATCTAATAATTCAATATTAAATAATTGTGCAATTTCAAAAATTCTTTTGGTTATTTCAATATCTGCTCGACTTGGTGTAGAATCACCGCTTGGATGGTTATGCACTAAAATGATTTTAGGCGCTTGTACTTTTATTGGCTCTGCTAATATATCTTTATATGACATATTTACAGAATTAATTCCACCCTGTGCCACCTTTTTTATTTTTATAATTTGATTTTTGTTATTTAGAATCACAAGTTTTACGATTTCTTGTTTTTCTAATCGCATTTCCTCCATTAGTAGGGTTACAATATCTTCTGGCTTTTTTATCTTTACCTTCTGATAATTTAATGGCGTTGACATTCTTTTGGCTAATTCACAAACTGCCTTTAATTGTAAAGCTTTTACTTTTCCTATACCTTTTATACGCATCAATTCTGATAACGTAATTTCTTTTAGAAAATCTAAATTATTGGCTGTACTTGTATTCATACTTAACAATTTTTGAGCAACAACTATTGAGGATTCCTCTTTTGTTCCCGTTTTTATAATAATTGCCAATAATTCTGCATTGGATAATGCTTTTTCTCCATATAATTCCATTTTCTCATAAGGTCGTTCTGTTTCTGGTAATTGTTTTATTTTTATAGACAAAATATCCTTCCTTTCTTTGATTCATATTTTGCCCCTATTTTTATATTTTTTTATAAATGAATATAGCTAATAACATTCCTATAATACTTGCTACACTAATTCTAAACATTAATGCAAATGTGATACTAACAACACTTAAATCTAAAACAATTGGATCTTGTAGCCCAAATGTTTGGTTATATGAAAGCCACCATAACCAATCCACATTAGATGCAAGTTGTCCTAATAATCCCCCTACTACTAATCCTGATAAAATAAATACTAATAATATCCATATATTCTTATCTTTTGTTGCCATTTTTATACCTCCAAATCAGCCTTTACTTCTTACGGCTATTTATTTTTTCACATATTGGTATTATATATTGATTTAACATTTTTTTCAAGTAAAAACCTTTACTTTTTTCATATTTATATGGTATATTGTTTAATATTTAAAATTTTATTACCAAAAATTATCTATTTAAATATAATAATAATAGTAGTATAATATAATTAATAGATTTTAAGGAGGCTTTTTTTATATATGAAAATTGAAAAATTGACTGAAAATAAGATTCGCGTTATCGTTAATTCAGAAGATTTAAAAAATAATAATTTAGATTATAAAACAATTATGGAAAAACCTATAGAATCCCAAAAATTATTTCTTGAAATGCTTTTAAAAGCTGAAAAAGAAGTAGGATTTTATACAGAAGGCTGTAAACTCCTTGTAGAAGCTTTTTCCTCTTCTGAAGGACTATTTGTTTTTACAATTACAAAATATGTCGAAAAAATTGCGACTCCCCCTAATAAATTAAAGGTCACACCAAAAAAGAAAATAAAAAACGTAAATCCTAAAAGTACAACTTCTATTTATAAATTTTCTAGCTTTGAAGAATTTTGTGAGTTTTGTACCGCTATAAATAATACACCAAAATTCCAATCAAAACAATTAGCAAAAATAATTGCCTTATATTTATTTAACAATACATATTATCTTATACTTTCCAATATAAATACAGAATCTGTATATATTCATACTTTTTACTCAACTATTTCTGAATTTGCAAGTTTAGCTTCTCATTCTGAAACATTTAAAATGAAGCTACTAGAGCATGGTAAAGCCATTATGAAACGAAATGCAATTGAAACTGGAATTAAATATTTCTTATCATAATATAAAAATAGAAGATTATCTTATCATAAAATCCACAGTTTGTTAGTAAACTGTGGATTCTTTTTTTTAATATAAATAATTTTGTGGATTATATGCCACTCCATTGATTCTAATCTCTAAATGTAGATGTGGTCCTGTTGAATTTCCTGTTGATCCTACGGCAGCAATAGTTTCTCCTTGTGAAACAGTTTGTCCAACTGATGCATATAACTTACTACAATGTGCATAATAGGTTTGAACACCATTTCCATGAGAGATTACAAGCATATATCCATAAGACCCCTTCCAGCCTGAAAATGTAACTGTTCCTCCTGCAGCTGCTTTAATTGCTGTTCCAGAAGGTGCAGATATGTCTAAACCTGTATGTGCAGAGCTTCTGATACTACTTCTTGCACCAAATCTAGATGTTATTGTTCCAGAAATTGGTCTAATTAGTGAAATTCCTAAAGATGCTTTACCACTTGAAGTTGTTGTTGCTGTATTTACATATCCAGATGCTTTGGAAGAAGTATTTTGTGCAACTTTAACTGCTGTTTTCTTTTCTACATATAACTTAGAAACAACTTCATCTACTGAAACCATATCTTTGATGCCTGTTTCATATTTTTCTAAAATTGAAATTTTATCTATATTTTCACTATTTTTATCCTTTAATGTATTTACTACATTTTCTGCTTCTTCAAATGAAGATACATAATATTTTTCTTCTTGGTCTTCTAATATAGCATAATATCTATAATATGGAATACCTTGTTCTGTTACTTTATTAAATATTTCTTCATCATTTGTCACAATATTTCTTTTTAACAAACATAATTTATATTCTGGTAATTCATTTACTTGTACAAAAGCCACATTCTTATTTGTTCCATCTCCATGATCTACATATTCATTAATTCTATGTTGTAAATCAGATTTATTTGCTGTATATCCTACTTGCTCTCCGTTTATAAATACACTATATGTTGGTTTATATAAAAATGCAACAGCTCCAATAATTAAAAATATTGCAATCATAAAAAGAATTATGAGTTTTATTCCTCTTCTCGCATGAACCAATACCTTTTTAAACATTACACTATCTCCTTTGTATATGATAATGTAATCATATTGTAATATTATTTTTTTTGCAAAGATATAAAAAGTCTAATTTCCGTAAGTTTTTTTACTTTTTTTTATAAAAGCTTTATTTTCTTCTTTTTTTCTCTTTTTTTCTTTTTGTCCAATTAGGGACGTTTCCTTTTGGTACATTTTGAATGCTTCATTTTCATTCAAATAAAGTATATTTTCATAAATATATAAAAATAGTTACACACATTCATATAATGCATGTAACTACTTTTCACATGTTGTTCAAAATGTCTTAAAAGACACTTCAATAGACACCTATATAATCATTTATTGTAATTCTGTTCTTACTGTATTAACCTCTGTTGTTGTTGCTTTTTGTGCTGGGATATAATACCCTTTAGATTGTGCTATTTTAAAAAGCTCATATTGAAAACTTTCATCATTGTTTCTAATCTGTTGAAAAGTTTGTCTTAATTGCATATTCTCAGCCTCTGATATTGCTGTTTGATATGCTGTTAAATCTGATTTTACTCCAGCTAGAATATCGTTTACCATTGTTTTCTCGTCCATAAAACCCTCCTTAATTATTTAAAAATGTCATTAATTTTTGTTTTGTATTTAAAGCATCTTGAGCAGATTTGGTAAAAAGTTGTTTTATTTGTGGATCTACTGCTTGTGATGAATACGTATTTAATTTTTGATATGCTGTTTCATGTGCTCCTATTAGATGTCTTAAATGTTGTAATTCCATTTGGTTTAAGTCTGCCATTTTTAATCATTCCTTTCTTATATATTTCTTTATTCAGTATTTCCTGTTTTATCAAATTTATTCCAAAAAAATAACTTTTGTACATGATTTTATACAAAAGTTATTTTTAGTTATTTTTTATATATTTATTGATAAACTTTATAAATTTCATCGTATAATAAAATTATAATAAAATTTTCTCAATTTCTTTCCAATCATTTACCCTAATTAAATTTTTCTTTTTTAATTCTTCCTCTGATATATTTACATTATGATATGCTGTAAATAATAATTTTATTTCTGCATCTCCTTCTAATTTTTGAATACTATCATCAATTCTGATATCTGCCTTTATGATTTCTTTATTGGTTATAAAAATATATTTTTCTGGATTAATAAAAGGAAAGTTTTTATACAAATATTCAAACTTATCCTTTAATGATTTTCCAGATAATTGATTATCATCTCTAAACACATAAGATGTAGCAATATAGATATCATATGTTTCGTTTAATTTTTTTAGTACTTCTTGTACATTCTCTTTCAAATTCACATAGTCATATACATTGTTTTCCTCAAAAAATTGTAACCACTCTGAAAATTTTTCTTTTGGAATCAAATCATTGATATAATATGATCCTGCATCTTCTTCCTGATAATCTGTTCCCAAAAACGCATTAACCATTCGTAAAAAACCCTTTTCACACAAAACATCATCCATATCAATAATTAATTTTTTCATTATATTCCTCCAATTTATATAATTTCCAGATTCGCATATTTTGCCATTAATCGTTTATGTCCCACCTTATCAAAACTAATATCTACTTTTAAATCTTCTCCTTCTGGCTCTACTTTATTAATTGTACCCTCTCCGAATTTTTTATGATATACTCTCACACCTGCTTCATATTTTGATAAGTCTACCTGATGATTAGATGTTGGTTTCTTTCCTAAGTTATTTAAAAAGCTTTCTGCCGTTCTAAAAGCAAATCCAGAATTATTTAATTTATTTGACTTTGCTGCCACTCCAACAGATTCTCTTTCTCCAATTTTATATGTTTTTATATTTCCATTATCCTTACTTCCATAAGTCCATGTATAATTTGAATCTTTAAACATCTGATTTTTATTATGATCCTCTTCGCCAAATGCTTCTTTATATCCTTCTAATAAGTCTTCTGGTATTTCTTTTAAAAATCTAGAGACTGGATTGTAACTTGTTGATCCAAAAATGGTTCTTTGTTTACTACAAGTTAAATATAGATGTTCTTTTGCTCTTGTAATTCCTACATAACATAAACGTCTTTCTTCCTCCAATTCTTTTGGCTCCGAAATGGATTTATATCCAGGGAAAATACCTTCTTCCATTCCTACCAAAAATACAACTGGAAACTCTAATCCTTTTGCACTATGTAATGTCATAAGTGTTACAGAATCTTCATCTTCTTCTACATTATCAATATCAGAAGATAAAGTAATTCCTTCTAAGAATTGGCTTAAAGAGTTTTCTGCATATTCCTCCTCAAATTCAATGGCAACTGTTAAAAATTCCTCTAAATTTTCTATTCTGTTTTCTGCCTCTATCGTATTTTCCTCTTCTAATGCTTTTGTATATCCTGTTTTCTTTAAAGTTGCTTTTATTAACTCTGATATGACTAGTTCATCTTTCTTATCTTTTAATTCTTCTATCACATTTACAAATTCTCTAGAATTTAAATATACTCTATTTAATCCATATTGGTCAGCATGTTTAATCACTTCATACATAGATGTTTCATTTTGCTCTGCTAATAGCTCTATTTTTTCTAAGCTTGTCTTTCCAATTCCTCTTTTCGGTTCATTAATAATTCTTTTTAAACTCAAATTATCAGAACCATTTTGAATCAATCGTAAATAGGCAATAATATCTTTAATTTCTTTTCTTTCATAGAATTTTAAACCACCAACAATCTTATATGGTACATTTTCTCTTCTTAAAATATCCTCTATTGCTCTTGATTGGGTATTCATTCTGTATAAAATAGCAAAATCTGAATATTTATAATATTCTTCTCTTTTTAAATGTTCTATTTGTGTCACAATATAGGTTGCTTCATCATATTCATTATCAGCTTGATATACATTTGGAAGATTACCCTCTTCATTTTGTGTCCATAATTCTTTTTTATATTTCACTTCATTGTTTTTAATAACACTATTTGCGGCTTTTAAAATATTTCCCGTACATCTATAATTTTGCTCTAGTTTAATAATTTTTGTTCCTGGAAAGTCTCTCTCAAAATTTAAAATATTTGAAATATCTGCTCCTCTAAAGCTATAGATTCCTTGGTCATTATCACCTACAACTGTAATGTTTCCATTTTTAGATGCTAATAATGTAACTAATGTAAATTGTGCTTTATTTGTATCTTGGTATTCGTCTACTAATACATATTTAAATTTATTTGCATAATATTCTAAAACATCTGGGTTTTCCATTAAAATTTTTATTGTATAATTAATGATATCATCAAAGTCAATCGCATTATTTTCTTTTAATCGTTTTTGATATAATTCATAAACTGTGGCTATTTTTTCTTTTCGAAAATCAGAATTTGCTCTTGCTGTATATTGTTCAGGCTCTAGCATTTCATTTTTTGCATTACTAATTTCAGATAACACACTTCTATCATTAAATAATTTATCATCAATTGCTAAATCTTTCATACAGTTTTTCACCAATGTTCTTTGATCTGATGTATCAAATATAATAAATGAAGAATCAAATCCGATTCTATCAATAAATCTTCTTAAAATTCTAACACAAATAGAGTGGAATGTTCCCATCCAAATATCTTTTGCATCATCTCCCACTAAATTAGCAATTCTTTCTTTCATTTCATTTGCTGCTTTATTGGTAAAGGTAATAGCTAATATATCCCATGGTTTTGCACCTTTTTCTCCTATTAAATATGCAATTTTATGTGTTAATACTTTTGTTTTACCACTTCCTGCACCTGCAATGACTAAGCATGGTCCTTCTGTGTTTACAACTGCTTCATATTGTTTATCATTTAATCCTTTTAATATATCTTGCATGTATTTTTACTCCTTTATTTCAAATATCTGTTTGCGTTTTTTATTCTACTATATTTCATTTAAAAAAGCAAGCACATTTTGATATACATTTTTTAACATCTTTTTAATTAACCTTCTTGTCCACTTTCTAACTTTTTTGTTTCTTTTAATAATTCATCAAAATCAGATATATATTCTCTATCTTGTATAATTCTATATTTTTTATATTCGTCTAATGCAAGCTTATCTGCTATTTCTTTCTTTATTTTTCCATTATCTTTTAAAATATTATATTCGTTAATTTTCAAAAATATTTCTAACTTATCTTTCCATTCTTGCATTGAAATAATTTTACCTAGCTTTACTTGTCTTTCTGCATAATCTAGATACATTGAAACTAAATTATTTAACTCTGTAATTTCTTCTTGTAATAAATAATTTTTGGCTACTGTAACATCTACCATCTGGTGCATTTTTCCATGTAGTTAACCCCATATTTTCTTTTCCACTGTTTGCTCTATTATAAATAATCTCAGGAGCAGTCATTCCTGTAATTGCATAGTGTAATTTATTTTGAACATTTTTATAAAATTCTTGCGTTGTTTCACTATTTTTATCATAATCATAGCTACATTCTTTATAGATATCTGTTATTTTTTGGTAAAACCTTCTTTCACTTGCTCTAATTTCTTTTATTTTGACTAATAACTCATCAAAATAATCTTTTCCAAATTTTGGTCCATTTTTTAAAAACTCACTATTCACAACAAACCCTTTTTTAATATATTCTTTTAATGTCTTTGTTGCCCAAATTCTAAAGTCTGTTGCTTCTTTTGAGTTTACTCTATAACCAACTGCTATAATAGCATCTAAACTATAGAATGTTAATTCTCTTGAAACTTTTCTATTTCCTTCTTTTTGAACTACTCTAATTTTTTGAGTAGTTCGAATTTCTTCTAGTTCTTCTGTTTTAAAAATATTTTGTAAATGATATGTAATATTATTTTCTGCCACATTAAATAATTTTGCCATTGATTTTTGAGCTAACCAAAAATCTTCTTCATTATATAAAACCTCTACTGATATATTTTTATTATTCTGACTTTGATATATGATTAAATCCTTTAAATTTTCTATATTATTCAACCTTAATTTCCTCCTCTATTCTTAACACCTGTATTCTATTGAACTTTTGTTTGTATTTTATAAGGTTTTAATCTATTTGTCAAGAATTTTTCTTAAATTTATTATTTTATAACATCATCGCAAATAATCCTAATAAAAATCCTATTATATTTCCAATTGCTGTCATTCTGCCATGATACAAATTATTAGCTTCTGGAATTAATTCTCCGAGAAATAATATATAACATAGCACCTGCTGCAAAACTTAAGCAAATCGCAATTACCTCGTCTGATATTCCTCCAATAATGGCTCCTACCAAAGCCCCTATTCCCGTAGTAATTCCTGACATAACAACTAAAAATATGACTTTACTTTTTTTCATTCCTCCATTTTTCATAGGAATCGCCATAGATATCCCTTCTGGTATATCATGTAAGCAAATAGCGATTGCTAAACTTAGGCCTAATTTAATAGAGGCTCCAAATCCTGATCCAATGGCTAATCCTTCTGGGAAATTATGAATGGCTAATCCAATCGATACAATGATTCCTGTTTTTAGCAAAGTATTATTTTTACTTATATTTGTTTCTTCAATACGAAACTTTTTTTCAACTAATTTATCACAAAAAATCATCATACCAATTCCTAATAGGATTCCCCAAATAGCATTTAGTAAATTACTAATGTCTAGTGCTTCTGGTATTAAATCAAAACAGATAATCGCCATCATCAGTCCAGAAGCAAATGCCAATACAAAACTTAAAAATTTTTTAGAATGTTTTTTTGTGATAACACCGATAACTCCACCTATCGTCGTTCCAAAGGTTCCAAAAAATAATCCTATTATAGTTGTTTTTATAATTTCTTGCATGAAAAAAACTCCTTAAAATATACTTTATTTTAGTTTATTTTAAAGAGTTTTATTTTATTACTTTCATTGTATATAAAAGTATTTTATATTTTTATTTTAAATTTTCTGGATTTAATCCTTCTAATTCTCTTAACACAAACCTACCATCTTTTCTAATTAATACATCATCAAACCAAATTTCTCCTCCACCATATTCTGGTGTTTGTATATTAACAATATCCCAATGGATAGCTGAACGATTTCCATTATCACATTCTTCTAAACCATCACCTGGTGTAAAATGGAAACTTCCTCTTATTTTTTCATCAAATAAAGTATCTCCTATAACATTTTCTACATAAGGATTTAAACCTAGTGCAAATTCTCCAATATATCTTGCACCTTCATCTGTATCCAATATTTCATTAATTTCTTTTTCTTTATTTGCTGTTGCCTTTATAATCTTACCATTTTGGAATTCAAATCTTACATTATGAAATGTAATGCCATTATATGTGGTTTCTGTATTATACGTTATATATCCATTTACACTTGTTTTTACAGGTGCTGTTGCCACTTCTCCATCAGGAATGTTGAAAGTTCCAAAATATTTTTCCGCTGGAATCCCTTTTATACTAAATGTTAAATCTGTCCCCTCTCCTAATATATGTACTTTATCTGTTTTATTCATTAATTCTACTAAAGGATTCATTGCTTTTTCTATTTTTGTATAATTTAGGTTACACACATTGAAATAGAAATCTTCAAAATTTTCTAAACTCATATGACTCATTTGTGCCATTGAAGCATTTGGGTATCGCAATATACACCATCTTGTATGTTTTACTCTTTCTTCAAAGTGAACCGGTAAATTATAGTATGTATTATATAATTCCATCTTTTCTTTTGGAACATCCACTAATTCTGCTGTATTATTACTTGCTCTGATTCCAATATAGCAATCCATATCTTTCATTCTTTCTAAATCATGTTTTGCATATAATTTTATTTGTTCTTCATTTGCATGTAATAACATTTCTCTTAAAATTTCATAATTTACAATATTAAAATATGGATTTGCCCTCATATTTTCTGCCTGTTTGATTAATTCTTTTGCTAATGGAATACTATCCTCTCCTAATATTTCTATTAAAATATTTTCATGTTCTCTTAACTTAACAGAATTTTTTAATAGATTATTCGCTAATGTTTCTATTCTTACATCTTTCATAAGTTCCTCCTATATATATCATTTTTATTATTTTATCATTGTATACAATTTAAGTAAATATATAGAATAAAAGTACAAAGTTTAACAAACTCTGTACTTCTTTAATTTATTCTTCTTCACCTTTTAATTTTTCCGCTCTGTCTGCTGCAATTAGATTATCTATCATTTCATCTAAATCACCGTTTAAGAAATTTTCCATTTGATAAATACTCATACCAATTCTATGATCTGTAATTCTTCCTTGAGGATAGTTATAGGTTCTAATTTTTTCACTTCTATCTCCTGAACCTACTTGTGATTTTCTTGCATTTGAAATTTCACTATCTTGTTTTTGTTTTTCAATTTCATATAATTTTGTTCTAAGCATTTTCATTGCATTATCTCTATTTTGAAATTGAGAACGCTCTGTTTGACATTCTACAACAATTCCTGTTGGCTCGTGAATTAATCTTACAGCTGATGAAGTTTTATTAATATGTTGTCCTCCAGCACCTGATGAACGGAACACCTCCATTTTAACATCTGCCGGATTAATTTCAATTTCTACATCTTCTACAACAGGTAAAACCGCAACAGTTGCAGTTGATGTATGAATTCTTCCACTACTCTCTGTATCTGGAACTCTTTGAACCCTATGAACACCACTTTCAAATTTTAGTCGACTATATACACCTTTTCCTGTAATCATGAAAGATATTTCTTTGTATCCACCAAGTCCTGTTTCATTTTCATTAAGGACTTCTAATTTCCAGTGTTTTCTTTCTGCATACATGGTATACATTCTAAATAAAGTTCCTGCAAATAGTGCTGCTTCTTCTCCTCCTGCACCAGCACGAATTTCACAAATAATATTTTTATCATCATCTGGGTCTTTTGGAATTAATAAAAATTTTAATTCTTCTTCTATCTCTGGCAATTTTTCTTTTGAAGCATAATATTCTTCTTCTGCAAGCTCTTTCATTTCTGGATCTTTCATTAATTCTTCTGCTTCTTCCATTGCTTGTTTCTCTTTTTTGTATTCTCTAAATTTTAATACAATTTCTTCAATACTTGCATGTTCCTTCATTAATTTTTGCCATTCTGTATGATTAGATATCACTTCTGGGTCACTAATCATTTTTGTTAATTCATCATATCTCTTTTCTACAGTTTCTAATTTTTCAAACATAAATATTCTCCTTCTTTTCTAAAACACTTTTGATATTATACTATATTTTTAAATGTTTTACAAGTGTCTCCAAATTGTCTTTTATGTAAATTTATGGTATAATATATATAGTTTCTAAATGAAACTATGCAACTCATAAACTTGTATTCAAATTGGAAAGGAAGTTTGAAAATGACAAAAAAAATTCCACTTCATAATATACAGCCAATGATTTCAGGAAGAAATCCGTATGAGGTAATACAGGCAGTAAGCAGAGATAATGCTATAGGGATGTATTTTAATCCCACACAACGGGTTTTAGTAACTCGTGAATCTCCTTATCACTACAAGTACAGTTTTCAGGAGATAACAGCTAACAATTGGGATAATGCAGAAACCAAAAAAATGCGGGAAATGCAAAAAAAGATAGAAGCTCAAAAGTTAAAGATTGAAAAGTCAAATGAAATCGTTTACACAATTTTATTTATTTTTCTCTCATTTTATTTGACATTCGTTCTTACAAATGTTTTTAATTTTTACACTTTTGATTTTATAACATCCTCTATTTTAACCTGCATTATAATGGTACTAATCACAGTATCTAAAGTTATTTCTGCTGAAAACAAGCGGTGTTCTGCTTTTCTGAGGAGTAATCATGCAGCTGAACACATGATTATTAACTTCTTAAAAAAGAAGCAGCGGCTTCCGTACGATATAACAGAATTAATGCGGGCTAGTCAGATTGACAAGTACTGTGATACAAAGGAGAAAGTGATTTCATCTACCATAGATACCACCGTTTCCTTTATCATTGTATCAATAATTAATATATTTATTAGTTACATTTTTACTATTTTTCATTTCCCCAATATATTAATTTCTGCTTGTTGCAATAGTTTTTTCTTAATTGCTTACCTGATATGCATTAAGAAGAATCTGCATATTAAAAGTTTTAGCAATTTTTTCTCTACAATGATAAGTTGTATAGCACAACATACAATTTTATCTAAAAAGAATATAAATAGAGAGA
Source organism: uncultured Clostridia bacterium (assembly GCA_944388795.1). Taxonomy (GTDB): domain Bacteria; phylum Bacillota; class Clostridia; order TANB77; family CAG-508; genus CAG-269. The sequence continues at coordinate 16,348 of CALXKD010000005.1, read as the reverse complement.
GTTTATTAATGGCTTACATTGCAGCAGCAAATTGGTTTTCAATAACACATGAAGACCAGTTTGATTTAGAGGCATACAATCGATTCTTTGCAGGAGAAAAAATCCGAGTATATTATGATGAATATGAAAAACCAGATCAATCCTAGTGGAATGATCTGGTTTTTCATTTTTATTTATTATTTTATATATATTAAATCTTTCATTTAAAATTCAAGCTTTTGTATTCCAAATAATAACGCTAATTCCTCATCAGAATACAAATTATCCTCCTGTTTTACAATATCACTATTATCTTCATTTTCTTCACTTAATTCATCTTGTTTTTCCTTCAATTCTGTATCCAATTCATTTTCTGCAGAATTACTTTGATTTACTATGGATATAGGCTTTGAATCATTATTTTTCTTTTTCAATATTTCAACATACTCCAACAAATCATCTATATATTTTGTAATTTCTTCTGAATATTTATATGATAAGATATTTTCATTTTTTATGATAATTGCATTTAATGCAATATTTATAATAGTAGCTAATAATAAAATAATATTAAATCTACCCATAACCATAAATAAGATAATTGAAGTAATAATATTTAAAATACCTGCAATAGAGATAAAGTTAAAATTATTGGTTGTTCCCATCATCTGCCTTTTTTCGATTTCATATAAAATCATTTTTTCCATTGTTAATTTACAAATTTCTCCTCTTTGTAAATAATAATTTTCTTTTTGATTTCTTTTAAATTCATTTAACTCTATTTCATCATGAAAAGCAAATAATATTTTACCAATAAACATACTTTCATAAGAAGGAATTTCATCGCTCGAATATTCTCTTATTTTATTGCTGTCTATTTTTTCTAAAGCATCCATTTGTTTAAACTGATTTCTGTCCTTTAATTTTAACATGTTTTTTTCTTTGTCAACATACACATATCCTTTTTTTATAAGATAATATATTTCTGCATTTAATAGTTCATTATCTAATGTAAATTCATTTTTAATAAAAAATCTTGTTAATATCGGATCATATTTATTTTCAAATGATTCTTTTGCAGTTGTTGTAACTTCTTCATTTTCTTTTTTTATAATATATATTGCTAATCCCACATAAACAACAGACATGATATATAAAATAATTGTTTTTAAAATTTGTACATTTGCAAACATAAATATAACTATTGTTATCAAAATATTTATAGCTGTGAGTATCATTAATAATTTAAAGATTTCTTTTTTATCATTCCCTCTTATTTTTATATTTAAATTCATAATACTTCCCCCTATTTTATAAATTAATAAAATTATATTTTATTTTTAATTCATCTAACATATCTTTTTCTCTTTCTGTACAAGTAAATATGATAATTTGTCGATTATGATATCTATCAGATAAATATTTTAAAATATTTTCTAATCTCTGTGTATCATAATAAGCAAATGCTTCATCTAGAATAATTGGCATTATCTCATTAGATAAATCTTCTATCATAGAAAGTCTTAAAGATAGATATAATTGATCAATTGTTCCTATACTTAATTTATTTGCTGCAACATAATTTCCATTTTGTAATTCTACGATTAATCCATTATCCTCTTGTAACATAACATTACTATATTTTCCATTTGTTATTTCCTTTATATTTTTAGAAAGATTCTCTGTAAACTTAGGGGTAACTGTATTTTTCATTTTTTGATATGCTTTTTCCAAAAGTGCTTTTGCTAAATTCATGCTACTTTCTAATTTTCTTAAGTTTACAATTTTTTCATTATTGTTAACTATTTTTTCTTCTATTTTAATCAAATTTTCTAATTTAGGTTCAATATTTTCTCTATCAAAATCTAACTCATGTAATTTTATTTTTATCATATTTAATTCATTTTGTGTTTTATCTATTTCATATTGTATATTTTCTAATTGATTTATTTCTATTATTTTTTTATTTTCTATTTTATTTAAATAATTATTTTTTATTTTTTCTAAATTTGAATTTATTTTTAAATTTAATTCATTTTTTAATATATTTATTTCATTTTCTAATTCATTATTATTTTTTTCTATAATTTTATTTTCATTTAAATAATTATTTTTTTCATTATTTATCATTTCTTCTTCATTTTTATTTTCTTTTTCTAATATTTTTATTTTATTTTTTTTATTTTTTAAATAAATTATAGAAAAAATCAAATCCATTGGGAGAGTAAGAAGAAAAATATAATTAAATATTCTATTTTTTATAAAAATAAATTGAATTATATTCATTAAAAATAATAAAATAAATAATATAATAAATTTATTTTTTAATTTATTTTTATTTTTAATGAATTTATTTATTTTTTGATTATTTTTTTCAAATATTTTTTTATTTTCATTTTCTATATTAAAAATTTCTTTTTTATTTAAATTTATTTTTTCAATATTTTCTTTTTTTATATTTTCTTTTATTTTTATTTTTTCATTTTCTATTTTTTCTTCTTCAAATATTTTTTTTATTTTATTTAAATATTCTAATTCAATTTCTAAATTTGAAAATTTTTCCAATAAATTATTTTTATTTTGTTCCATTTCATATTTTGAATTTTTATATTTTTCTAATTCATCTTTTTCCTGTTCCAAATTTTGATTTTCACGTAACAAAATGTTTAGTGGCTTTTCCCTAGACTTTTGAGTTCCTATTTCTTCTAATTGTCTTCGATTAATTCTATCAATTGCCCTTTTATATGAAACATTATCTTCTCCTGTTCCCACTAAATTAGCAATTTTTTGTATGAGAATATTTTGCTCATTTTTTTCTAATTTTACTTGATCTTGTCCCACAACAATTGTAGATAAAAATAAAGTTTCATCCATTTTAGTTTGTTCATAAAAAAATTCATTGCCCTTTGTTTTATCTATATTAAATGTTTTTGAAATATCTTCTTTTTTTTCATTAAATATTTGAGGATTTTTCTTTTTAAAATCTCGAAATACTTCAAATTTTTCTTCATCATCTAACTGATATTCTATTTTTCCTGAAAATTCTTCTGTATCCCATGGTTTATATTTTTCAAAATCAGAATATTCTTTTCCATTTTTATTTTTAGATATTCCATATAACATATTGGTTATAAAATTTAATAATGTGGATTTACCTGATTCGTTTTTTCCATATATAATATTTATATTCTTATCTAATACTATTTCTTTATCTTTTATTTTTCCATAAGCATTTATTTTTAATTTATTGATTCTCACCTTTTCACCTCTTACTTTAATGCTTCAAAAGCAATTTCAACTGCTTTATCTATAATCTCCAATGCTTCTTCTCCGTGCATTTCTTTTTTCTTCCAATATTTCTTTTATAAATAATCCTTTTAATGTATTACTATTTGCCATTTTTTCCAAATCATATTCTATTTTCGTATGATCTTTTATTTTTATTATCTTATCATTGGTTAATAATTTATATATGTCATATTTATTAATTTCAAAATTTCTTTTTCCAATAAATATTAATTTTATCAATTGATTATTTTTTATCTCTAAATCATTTATTTTTTCAATCAGTTCCTCTTTAGAAATAATATGGCTGACATCTAATTCTTTTTCTTCAAAATTATTTTCACTAAGTGGAATAAATTCTAATTTTAACTTTTTATCTTCTTCTATTTCTCCTACTATCATTCCATGCTCCCCTAGCTCATCAAATCCTAATGAAATTAATGAACCTGGATACACAATTTTTTGGTTTGAATAAGAATGATAATCTGGTTTATGAATATGTCCTGTTGCCACATAATCAAATCCCTTTTCCTCTAGCAATTTTCTAGGTATAGAATTATATTGTTTCTCTTCTAAATTTGCTCCATCAATAGTACTATGAATAACAAGTATATTCATTTTATTTTTATTCTCTATTTCTAGATTCTCTATTCCACAATCTGTACAATAAAAATCATCAAAGCCATATCCATATATATCTGCATTTTCTAATTCCACTTTTTCTATTTCTGAATGAAATATATGTACATTTTCATTCCACTGAAATTTATTATAATATGAATTTTTAATATATGGATCATGATTTCCCGGACTGATATAGATTTGGGTGTTTGGTATTTCACTAAATAATTGATTTATATATTCAATCGTAGATTTTCGAATGTATTTTTGTTCATATACATCTCCTGCAATAAATAAACATTCTATATCATTTTCCTTTATATATTCAATTACTTTTTTAAATACTTTTCTTTGCTCTAATCTTTTGATATCTCCTAAATTTTCTTTATCTGATAAATTTACGAATGGACTATCAAAATGTATGTCTGCTATATGTACAAATTTCATATTTTCTCTTTCCTCTTTACTTATTTTATGATTATGATTGTATACTAATTGTTCTTTTTTTTCAAGTAGATGGGCGAAAGTTTTTTTGGTAGTATATATTTTATATGATAACAAAAATAACTGTGATTTCTAAAATAGATTCACAGTTATTCTTTTATATTTTTATATATTTTTAATCATCCTCATTTAATGGACCAAACAATTCATCAAATTTAGCCTCTAACTCTTTTTGTAAGTCATACATATCATCTTCCTCTTCATTAACCACAGGATTTTGCGGTAATACTGGTGCATCATCAAAGCTGCTCAAATCCAATGTATTGTTTTGTTTTGGCTCTTCCATCTTTTTATTTTGAGTTTGTTCTGTTGGCGGTGTTTTTACCTCTTCTTTTTTCTCTTCTTTAGGTGTATCATCATCAAATAAATCATCTAAAGATTCTACTTTTAAATTATTTGCTTGTTGTTTCTTTTCACTTTCTGGAACATAAGGATTATATGGATTATACTTTCTCCATGTTCCTCTTTCTATCTCCCCTATATCATTATGACTAATTTCAAAACGTTTCATTTCTTTAGCCATTGGATGTTTAAAATAATAGAATTTATTTGCTTTTACTGGTTTTATACCTTTTTCATAGATAATACATAAATCATTATCCATTCTTCTTAACTCATCTGGCGTCATCAATGCTCTTGCCATTACTTGGTCTGATACACTCTTTCCAGTTCTCCAGTTTTGTCTATCTCTGTTTATAGATATACTATCTCTTTCAATTGTTTTTTCTCCTAATGCTTTTGAGAAATATTCAACTGTTTTATATGAGTTACTTCCTAAAAAGACATGTGTATCACAGTTACCCATGATTGTTTCATAAGACTTTTCATACACAGCTTCCAATTGGTCAATATTTTGTAGAATAACACTAAATGATATTCTTCTACTTCTAGATGTAGAAATCTTTTTATCGAAATCTGGTATTTTTCCGATATTAGCAAACTCATCTAGTATGAAGAAGGTCTGTTCTTTTAATGCTCCTCCATTTCTATCTGCATAATCATATAGCTGTTGAATCATTTGTGCAAAGAATATAGTTAATAAGAAGTCATATGCTGTATGTGTATCTGAAGATATAACATATACAGCTGTTTTTTCATTTCCGATTTGTTCAAAATCAATGGTGTCTGTTGATGTTAATTCTGCAATTTCCTTTGAGTCAAATTTACCTAGTTTAGATTGCAATGAACTCAAAATAGAACCATATGTTTTTTCTGGTGCTATCTCTATAGATTTATAATTCATTCTTGCTGGATGGTCATAAGGCAATTGACTCATTAATTCTGTAAGCAAGTTACTTCCGCCATTTGCATTAGCAGCCCTTACCAATTCCGCACAACTAGCTAAGTTTTGCTCCTCTTCAGGTCTTGTAGCTAATAAATAATAGATTAGAGCTTTTAATAACATTTCTGCTGAGTCATCCCAGAATGGATCTGAAGCTCCTCCTTCTGATTTTTGCCCTTTTACAATTGTATTTGCTATTACATCAACATCTAGTCCAGAAGCCACGTGCATTAATGGATTATATCCATCACTATATTCTGGTCTTACAAGGTTTAATACCTTAATTTTATAACCATGTGCTTTTAAATATCCTGCTGTTCTATCATATAATTCTCCCTTAGGGTCTGTAAATACATAAGATCCTAACATTTGATAAGCATTTGGAATAGAATATGATGCAGATTTACCAGAACCTGATCCGTCCAACAACTAATACGTTTACGTTTCCCCTTTTATCTACTGGTAAATAATTGTTTTCTGCTAATATAATACCTTTATTTCTACTTAATATTTCATATTGTTCGCCTCTTTGACTCCAATCACTTGATCCATGCTCTATATCTGTATACTCATTTTTTGGAGCTGATCTAAAAATTCCTATAAAGAAAAATAATGCATATAAAATCGTTATAACAATTAATGTAGAAAAATATGTACCTGATGCTCCCCCTGAAAAGACACTTCCTAATGTGCCAAATGGATTCATGATTGATGAGAAAAATGTTTGCATAAATACAGTTAAATCAAAACTTCCATTAGCTGTTGACATATATGTACTATAAGCGATAGGCGTAACAAATACTATGGCTATAAATATCCATAGTATTCCAAAAATAATAAAATTCGTTCTATTTCTTCTAATCGCACCTTCTATTTTATAGTTCACAATTATCACCTACTCTTTTGTTTGTTTATATTTCTACTTCTTCGTCTCCATGTTTTTGATTATTTCTTGCTGCAATAACCTCTTTGAATTTCTTATCTCTTTCATGCTCTGCTCTCAATTCTTCTGCAGATAAAGATGTTTCTCCTATAACTTTTCCATCTACTGTTCTTCTTTTTCCATCTTCACCTAAAATATATACTTCAGTTGAAGTTTGGCTAAATACCTCTTCTGGTGGAATTTGTCCTTGAACTTTATGTAGAACAGTTAATTTTCCGTCTCTTTCATCATCTACCCATTTTTCAGTTTTGCCATCTCTTTCAGCCACTCTTTGTTGTAGACTCATACAAGTTATATCTATTGGTTTAACTTCATTACCTGTTAAATTTGTATTACTCATTTAAACTTTCCTCCCTTAGTCCTCTTTTTTGTCTCTGATTTCAAAGGCAAAATAAGATTTATTTGGTTTCAACTTACATTTTCCTTTTACTTCATTTGTTTTCTCATCAAAATAAAGTACAGGTTTTACTTCTTCTGTAGTTTCTGGGTCTATAACACATATCGGTCTCTTCAAATTTGGCGTGTACTTAAAATCCTTTATTTCTGTTTCATTATCTGAATATATACTGTCAAATTTTAAAGGCATTGGTTTTTTACTGATAGAAACTTTATTACCCTCCAATATCGCGGTATTAACAACAACTCTATCTTTTCCAAAAGACAATATAACTAATTCATCTTGGTCAACTGATGGAAAATCCACATAAAATGTTTTTCTTATCATGTCTCCTCTAATTTCATCTGTTGAATCTAACCTCTCTAATGCATATTTCGGATATTCCTTCAATAGTTCTTTTGGAGTTCTAATGATTTGATAGATTACTGTACTTACTCCTTTTGGATCCGTAATACTAAAGCTCTTTCCTTCCCATGTCTCCATTTTTTTCCCTCCATTTCTATGTTTTATTCCATAGTTTATCTTCCGTTTCATTTATCACTCACTATTTATTTTACATGAAAAAACACATATTGTCAATATTTATTTTATGTAAATTTAGTTCGATCTTGCTTACTCTTTTCTCGGATTGAAAGATGATACTTGGTTTAATTCCTCGAATATCTTTTTCTCTTGGCTTGTCAATTTTTTTGGTACCATTATTTTAACCTCTGCTATTAAGTCTCCTCTAGAACCTTTTCCGTCTTTATATCCCTTTCCTGGTATTCTTATCTTTTCTCCGCTTTGTATCCCTTGAGGAATATATACTTTAGTTTCTTCATCAATAGATTGTATATTTACCCTTGTTCCCAAAGCTGCCTCCCATGGCGTTATTTGTAAATCCGTATAAAGATCACATCCCTGAAGTTTAAATTTTTTATCATCTTTTATATTAATTTTAATAAATAAATCTCCATTTTTAGCACCATTTACTCCTGGTTTTCCTTGTCCAATCAGTCTTATTTTTTCACCATCTCTTATTCCTTGTGGTATGGTTACTGTAAATGTTTTCATTTTTCCTTCTACAGTTCTTAAAGAGATTTTTTTATCTAAACCATAAAATGCTTCATATATCGTAGAATTTATTTCTGTTTCTACATTTTCTCCTCTTAAAGGCTCTTTCTCTGACGTTTTATCTTTATTATTTTCTTGTTTAACATTGCCAAAAAACATTTTTACAATAGAATCCTTCCCTTTTAAATCAAATTTTTTATTTACTAAATTTCGAGAATTCCAAATTCTATCATATTTTCTTTTAGAGCTTGGTACAGATAATATTCTATACGCTTCATTAATATCTTTTATTCTTTCCTCTGCTAAGCTATCTCCTATATTTACATCTGGATGATATTTTTTAGCCGCATTTCTATATGCTACTTTTATTTCTTCAATAGAAACTCTACTCGTTTCTAGTCCTAAAATTTTATAGTAATCTTTAAAAATCATTTGACATCCTCCCCAATAATCAGGTGTTTTTATTATATCATAAAAAATAAAAAAATCCATACTTTTATGGATTTTTTATTCATTTTATCATCCTATATGACAAATTTATTCTTGTGCCAATTCTATTAATTTGTCTAACAATTCCTTATATTTTATTCCAACATTTTCAAATAATTTTGGATACATACTTATTTTCGTAAATCCTGGTAATGTATTAATTTCATTTATATAAATCTTATTGGTATCTTTTTCTACAAAGAAATCCACCCTTGATAAGCCTTTTCCATCTATTGCTTTAAATGCCTTAATTGCTAAATTTCTAATTTTGCTTGCAATTTGCTCATCTATATTAGCTGGAATAATGGTTTTTGAATTTTCATTTTCATATTTGGAATCATAGCTATAAAACTCATCGGCAGCCTTTATCTCTCCTACACATGATGCAATAACTTCTTCATTTCCAAGTACTGCACACTCTACTTCTTGACCATTGATTGCTTTTTCTATTAATATTTTATTATCAAATTTTCCTGCGTATTGTATATATTTTTTTAATTCTTCTTTATTTTTTGCCTTATTAATCCCTACACTTGAACCAGAATTAGATGGTTTTATAAAAGCTGGAAAAGCAATTTTTTTCGCAACAATTTCAGCACATTCTTCTAAGGTTACTTTCTTTTCATTAAATTCACTATCTATATATACATATGTATCTTTATATTTCTTTAAATATACATATGGTGCTTGATGGATATTGGCTTTATCGAAAATAACCTTTGTATATGCTTTATCCATACCTAAACTAGATGCCAATACGCCACAACCAACATATGGCTTTTTTAAGATTTCAAATAATCCTTGGATAGTTCCATCTTCTCCATATAATCCATGCAATACTGGGAAAAGCACATCCATATCTTGTAAATATCCAACAATATTATCTATTTTGCTTGTATTATCTATCATTTCTTTCATGTCTATATTATCTAATTGATTATATATATACCATTTACCATTTTTTGATATAAATATTGGATAAACCTCATATTTTTCTTTATCTAAATTTTTTAAGATTGAATTTGCTGACATTACAGAAACTTCATTTTCTGTTGACATTCCTCCAAAAATAAGACCTATTTTCTTTTTCATAATATCCTCTCCTTTACTTTATTAATTCCTATTTCTCTGCTAAAACACCTTTTACTTTTTCTACTATATCAAAAAATCGCATTCCATTAGATGCCTTAAATAGGATAACATCCTTTTCTTTTACAATTTGTTTTAATAATTCTACAATCTCCTCTTTATTTTTAAAATAGTAAATATCTTTTTCCGGGAATCCCTTCTTCTTTGCTGATTCAACTATGTATTTTGCTTTTTCTCCACTACAAATCAGAATATCTATATTATTTTCACATACAATTTCCCCTATTCTTTCATGTAATTCTTTTGCAAATTTTCCTGTTTCTAATATATCTCCCAATACAGCTATTCTTCTATTTGCTTCCATGTGATTCATATATTCTAAAGTTGCTTTTACAGATTCTACACTAGAATTATATGTATCATTTATAATTTTAATATCATTTTCTAGTGCTATTGTTTCCATTCTTTTTTTTGTAAGTGTGAAGGATTCTATTCCATTTTTTATTTTGTTATTTTCAACTGTAAGTATTTCTCCAACAGTAATTGCACATAAACTATTTAAAACAAAGTGTTCTCCTCCAACAGGAACATTTATTTTTTCCTCTTGTCCATTTAAATAAATATTAAATTCACTACTGTTTTCTTTTAATATAATATTTTTAGCAACTGTATCGCTTTTATTTTTTATTCCATATGTTTTTATATTCCATTTTTCTTTATTTTCCTCATACCATTTATGTAATAAATCATTATCATTATTGATAATCATACATGGATTTTGTGCTCCATCTAATATTTCCAATTTTGCCTTTAATATATTTTCTCTTGATCCTAAATTTCCAATATGTGATGTTCCTATATTGGTAATGATGCATACATTTGGTTTAGCTATTTCAGAAAGTAAATGAATTTCTCCAAAATGATTCATTCCCATTTCTAACACCATTATCTCTATATCATCAGGTGCATTTAATATTGTAAATGGTAAACCTATATTGTTATTATTATTTCCTATCGTCTTTAATGTTTTATACTTTTGAGCAAGTACATTTGCCACAATATCTTTTGTACTTGTTTTTCCTACACTTCCCGTAATTGCTACAACTGGTATTTTATATAGGCTTCTTTTATAACTTGCTAATTGATATAATGCTTGTAAAGTATCTTTTACCTTTATAATTACTTTATCTTTATATTTTTTTAAATCTTCTCCTGTAAAATCTATATCTTGAACAATCACTCCCATTGCACCATTATCTAAAGCCTTATCCCAGAATAAATTTCCATCAAAATGCTCACCTTTTATTCCAATATATATGTCTGTTTCTTTAATGGTTCTTGTATCTTTTGAAAAGCCTTTACATATTATCTCTTCACTTCCATTTACCAATATCCCTTGTGTACAATTTACTATATCTTGTATTGTTAAATTTTTCATTTGCTTCACCTCTTATTTTTTCTATTTTTAAATTATATGATGAATATCATTTTTTTGCAACTCATTCTAAATGAAAAAAAATAATAGATAGAACTAATGTTAGTTCTATCTAAATATCTGACTTATTCTACAGCTCTATTAGCTATTTCAATTGCTTTTGAGACAATGTTTCCGCAATCTTTAGAAGAAACATTTCCCCAGCTTCCTCCGTCTTTTTTTACTTGTTCATACACACCTAATTCTCTTGCAATTTCCTCTCTTAAATTTTCAGAAATTAATTTACTATTTCTAGACATATTTCCTCCTAAAAAATTAAAATTATAAAACTGTATATACAACTTTACATTGTTAGTATTCTCTTTTTTATGCAAAATTATTTTAGCAAAATATTTATTTTTTTCCTTTTTTTATTTTATATTTTTATACATTTTTTCTATTATTTTTCGACCAATTATGATATAATATGTAGGATATATTACAAAAGGAGATTTATATGGCTATAAACAATAATGTAGAATTAGAACAAAAAAGAAATGATCAAAAAGAAACAACCACAAAACAAGAATTCCATCCAGTAGAAAACTATAACGTTTCCAATAATAAAGAGGGTTCTCATGGAATCGCTAAAATATTTGGAATTTTGTTATTATCTTTTATCGTTATATTACTTATTGCTTTTTTGATATTTACTTTTTTGAATAATAATAATAAACATATTATTTCTGGAATCAGTATAAAAGGTATTGATGTGTCAAATCTTTCAATTGATGCAGCAAAAGAAAAAATACAAAATTATATAAATGAGAATTTACCAGAAAATATTAATTTAATACATAATGATTATGAAACTAGCATTCCTTTATCTGCTCTAAATGTTCACTTTGATATTGATTCTGCAGTTCAGAGGGCTTATGAGATTGGAAAATCTGGAAATATTTTTGAAAATAGTTTTACTGCTCTAAAGATATTGATTGCAAATATTGATATAGAACCTGACTTTTCATTAGATGAAGAGCAATTGCGAACTGCTTTAAATGATATCTCTTCTAAATTACCAGATACCGTTATTGAAAGTGGCTATTATATTGACGGAAATGATCTAATTATTACAAAAGGTTCTGAAGGAAATGTTGTCAATGTTGACCAAATGTCAACATATATAAAAAATGGTATTTTAAATTTAACACTAAAAAATAGAACTCTAGATATTGCTACTGTGACGAAACAACCTTCTGAAATCAATATGGATACGATTTATAGTGAAATTTATAAAGAACCAGTAGATGCATACTATACCCAGGATCCTTATGCTGTATATCCATCTGAAAATGGGTTAGATTTTGCTATATCTTTAGATGAAGCTAAAGCAATGCTAACAGAGGATAAAGAGGAATATACGATTCCTTTACAAACTTTATATCCTAATGTGACAACCAATATGATTGGTACAGAAGCCTTCCCAGATATGCTTTCGACATATTCTACCAGATATTCTACTAGTGATAGAGATAGAACTACAAACTTACAATTGGCAGCCTCTAAAATTAATGGTACTGTTTTACTACCTGGAGAAACCTTTTCATATAATCAAGTGGTTGGAGAAAGAACAATTAGTGCTGGATATAAAGAAGCCCCTATTTATGTGAGTGGAGAGGTTGTCGATGGTTTAGGTGGAGGCATTTGTCAGATTACTTCTACTTTATATAATGCTGTTTTATATGCCAACTTAGAAATTGTAGAAAGAAGTAACCATCAATTTGTTCCTTCTTACGTAACCGCTAGTAGAGATGCTACTGTTGTATATGGTTCTATTGATTTTAAATTTAAAAATAATCGAGAATATCCAATAAAATTAGTATGCTCTGTTTCAAGTGGTATTGCTAAATTTGAAATTTATGGATTAAGAAGTAATAACGAATACGAAGTCGAGATTTCTTCTTATGTCACTGGAAGTACTTCTACTTCAACTTATTCAGAGGCTTATAGAATTTTAAAGCAAAATGGTCAAGTTGTCAGTACAGAGTTACTATCTAAAGATACCTATAAAAGACATTAAAGAACTTTGAGGAAACTCAAAGTTCTTTCCTATTTACATTGTTAATACACCATTTCCGTGTATCTGTTATGATTAAGATATCCTCTTCTCTACCATCCTCTGCATTAATATACACTAAAAATTGTTTATCATTAACGGTACCTTTAAATTCATAACATAATATTTCTGTCTTCCATTCTGTTGGTATGATTGCCATTCTTTCACTTGTTAATTCTAATTTAGGATTTAAATTTTTCTTTGCCTCCTCACTTGTAATTTGTATATGACTAATATCTCTTTGTGTATGATTATTTAAATATCCTGTGGTTTCTATTCCCAAAATATCTCCATTATCTAAAGCCACTTTTACTTTTATTAAATCAGAATATACAATGACATCATCTTGTGTATAGGCATAATTAATTGTTGTAATTCCTTCTTGGGTAATATAGTATGTTTCTTGCATATTTGAAAATCCTTTACTCTCCAAGAACCCTTTTCCTTTTTTAGTTGCTTCTTCTTGTGTTATAATTTCAGAATTTACATTTCTATTCATATTCATGTATATAACATGTCCACCTTTTTGAGAAATAGATATATTCATATTTTCATCATTATGACTTGTTGCTGAAAAACTGTATGCCAGAATTGTTGCATTTTCGGAAAGTCCCAAACTAGATATTTCTTTTATTTTATCTTTCCCCACAAAATCTTCTGCAATTTCTTTTGCTTTATTCTCATCAATATCTTCTCCAGTTAATCCTTTTTTCTCACTACTTGTTATATGCTCTGAGTAAGCACCATCATATATTAATCCTGAATACTCATGAAAATTCTCTTCTAAATTACTAAAGCTTTCTTTCGATATATTATCTACCTCTTGTGCAAAAGCTACGGTTCCTTTTTTGGTCAATTCTCCCCATTCAAATCTTCCACTATTTAAATCTTCTGATAATTGATTTAATGTATTTTCTAATTCTGTACTATAAGCATGTAATTCTTCAAGATTTGTTAGATCCTCTTGCGTTAAACTTTCATTATATATATTCTTTCTTGATAATGAGTAACTATAATCGCTAACCTGATTTAAAAATTTTTCTGTATTTTCTAACTCTTGACTTTCAATCGGTAACATACTTAGATAACTTTGTGCTAAATTCGCTTCTCTCCATAAATTGGTTAATGTTTCTGCTCCATGCTCCGGTGTTGTAGATATTAAGGATTTTGCTAAATAGGTTTCCACATTTTGTACATAATCTACCAATTCATAAAATGCCATATTATATGAATTTTCTGAAGCCTGTCTATATTCTCTTTGTTTTTTATATAATATGATTCCTAGTATTGCTACAATGATTAAAAGTACACAAATAATACTAAGCATATGTCCTTTTTTTAATCTTTCTTTCCATTCTATTAATTTATTCATATTTTCTCTTCCTTTCATTATTTACAAAATCTATGTTTTCCTATTGTTATGACATGTGGTCTTGACCATATCCAACTATTCGTTGCTGTATCTGGATTAAAATAATAAACACATCCACCAGTTGGATCCCATCCGTTCATGGCATCTTGTGCTGCTTTATATACGGTAGAATCTTCATCTATTGGTGCATTGATTTGTCCATCTGATACAGCTGTAAAAGCTCCTGATTGATAAATAACGCCTGATATTGAATTGGGAAATCTAGAATCCTTTACTCTATTTAATATAACAGCTCCAACAGCCACTTGTCCTTCGTAGGGTTCTCCTCTAGCTTCTCCATTAATTGCTCTTGCCATTAATTGAATATCTGATGTGTGTGATGTCGCTGCATAGCTAATATTTTGATTTGAATTATTTTTAGTTAAAATAACTAATATGACAAATGTTATCATTAAGATAATAAATAACATCCCTATTTTTAATATATTTTTCACAATCTCACCTCTGTTTTTATCCTTATTTTTTCTTTTTTATAAAAAATTATTCCATTTTTTGAAATTTTATTTTATTTATGTTAAAATTGAGTAAATTGCAAAAAAATAAAAGGAGATTTTTATGAAAATTTTAATTTTTTATGCTTCATATGGAGGAGGACATTTAAATGCTGCTAAATCTATTCATGAATATCTAAAAGATAGTTATAAAAACATGGAAGTAGAATTAATTGACTGTATGAAATATGTGAATAAAACCATCGAAAAGGTAACAACAAAAGCATATAATGAAATGGCTAAAAAGGCACCTTGGGCTTGGGGTAGAATTTATTCTGATTCTCAAAAAGGACCACTTGCTCATATTACAAGTAGATCTAATAAATTTATGGCCATAAAATTGCTTAAGCTTTTAAGAGAAAAACAACCCGATTTAATTATTTCTACACATCCCTTTGGAAGTCAAATGTGTAGTTATTTGAAAAGAAAAGGAAAAATACATGCAAAGATTGCTACAATAATGACAGATTTTGCTCCACATGACCAATGGTTGGTTGGATCTGATTTTACAGATTATTATTTTGTTGCACATGATAAAATGAAAAACTATTTATTAAGTAAAGGTATCGCAAAAGAAAAAGTATTTGCAACAGGTATTCCTTTATCTAGTAAATTTTTAAAAACTTATGATAAAGAAGCTATATATGAGGAATTACATTTAAATCCTAAAAAGAAAACCATCTTATTCTTTGGCGGTGGTGAATTTGGATTAGGAAAAACAAGAACCATTGAAATTTTTGAAGGTTTTGTCCAATATTGCACAGATATGCAAATAATTGCAATTGCTGGAAAAAATGAAAAGATGAAAATCGCTTTTGAAAAAATTGTTTCTAAATATGATAGAAAAGATAGTATCCTTGTTTTTGAATATACCAGCCAAGTACCAGAATTTATGAGTATTTCTGATTTAGTTGTTACAAAGCCTGGTGGTTTAACAACAACAGAAAGCTTGGCTTCTCATTTACCAATGGTCATTATTAATCCTATCCCTGGTCAAGAAGAAGAAAATGCAGAATTTTTAGAAAATAATGGTATTGCTATTTGGATCAAAAAAGATGATAATGTTACTGAAATTTTAGAAAATTTATTCTCTCATCCAGATAAATTAGAAAACATGAAGGAAAACACACAAAAGTTAGCCAAATTGCATTCAACAAAAAATATTTGTGATATTTTAGTAATTATCCCCCGGCTAAGCCGGGGGCTTTTTACTCATAACGCCTAAAAGGCTATGTTACAAGCAGAGCCTAAAG
>CALXKD010000004.1 GCA_944388795.1 uncultured Clostridia bacterium | reverse complement strand
GCTGCTGTATTTACCATGATAGGAACTAAAATGGTTGCTCCAAACATAGCAAAAACATGTTGAATAGCAAGGATTATCCATTTTGCAACAGTTGGCTTTTCATTTACATCTAATAGTAATTTTTTTGTTTGTTCCATCAGAACGCCTCCTTTTATTTTCTAAGTAAGTGTTTTTATACAAAAAAATATCAATTCGAAAAGAATTGATATAAACACTTACCTTATTAATTTAAAAATTGGGAATGATAAATAAACAATATTTCTATTGATATTACTTGCTTTTAATCTTATAATACTTTCTACAAATTTTGTCATTTTTCTACACCCTTTCTTACTATATACCATTCATCAAAAAGTTGCAATAGGAAATAGCTAATTTTTTTACTTTAAAAAAAATATTTATATTTTAGCAAACAAATGTATTGATTTAAAACTAAAAATATAGTATTATTAAAAAAGTCATTGTTAGGAGGATTTTATATGAATATATATTCTCAAAATATCTATGAAATATCTGAAAATGAACATAAAAAATTTGTTTTAATTTTATATAATATATCCAAAAATCATTATGTAGGATTAACAATTCATGCTACTAAGCAATCTAATGATTTTATTTATATAAAATCCATTAATAAATTTATTGATATAAACGATTTACAAGAATATTCTAGAAAAAATATAAAACGGATTAGTTTATGTTAAAGGAAAATTTTTGAAACTAAATATCAAGGATTTTTCTTACATTTTAAAATTGCTAAAAAATTCTTTATTGAAAAAATTAGATAAAAAAATTGATTATAAAAATATAGAAGAGATTAAATATCTAAAATGGTGTTATGATAAACTTTTATTAGAAGAACAAAATGTAGATATCTTTTCATTAAAATCCAGGTCTATTGTTTGGGTTGATTTTGGTCAAAATGTTGGTTCTGAGATAAGAAAATTAAGACCTGCTATTCTATGGCGTTCTTCTTCAGATAAAAAAATGTGGACTGTGATTCCTTTAAGTAGTAAGTGTTTTAATGACAAATATTATTTTCACTGTGATATACATTCTTTACCTTGTAGTACTGCAAAATTAGAATCTATGGCTAATTATAGTTATAAAAGAATACGAGAGCCATTCTTTTATAATAAAAAAATAGCTTTTTTATTTAATATGGACTATGAGAAAATTTTAATGGCTTTAAAGAAATATTATCTTTTTGATAATTAAAAACTTGACTATGATAGAAAAAAGTTTTATAATATAATTACATTTAATTGTTGCACATCCTTGGATGTGGAAGTTGTATTTCAGAGATCAAGTATAAACTTGGTCTCTGCTTTTTGTAATATTTTTTTTACTATTACATATAATATAATTACATTTAATGTTGCACATTAAAATGTGGTTTTTCGTTTATAAACGCTCCCCTTCTTTTTAGAGGGGGTATCTTTATATATTATATTTTTCTCTTTTTGTATAAGTTGTATGTAATAATCTTTCAGCAATTTCACTACCTGGCTTTTCTAAGAAATCTTTATATAATTTTTTCATAACAGGATTTTCATGTGATTTTCTAACAATACTTCTCTCATCAATGGTATATAAAGCATCTGCTCTTAGTTTTCTAACATCTACTTCTGCTCTTACTTTAGAACTCTTAATTGGCTGACCACCACCCATGATACAACCTCCTGGGCAAGCCATAATTTCAACAAATTGATAATTGGCTTTACCAGATTTGATTTCTTCTAGTATGGTTCTTGCATTTGCTAATCCACTTGCTGCAACAACATTAATATCTTTTCCTGCAATATTAATGGTTGCTCTTTTGATACCTTCTCCTCCTCTTACTTGTTCAAAATCAATTTTAGGTAAATCTTTTCCAGTTAAGGTATCTTGTGCTGTTCTTAAAGCTGCCTCCATAACACCACCAGTTGTTCCAAAAATAGCTCCTGCACCACTTGCTTCTCCCATAGGACTATCAAAATTACTATCCTCTAATTTTTCAAATTCGATGTTAGCTTGTTTAATCATTCTTGCCAATTCTCTAGTTGTAATAACATTATCTACATCATATAAGTTATCTTCCATCATTTCTGGTCTTTGTCTTTCAAACTTCTTTGCTATACATGGCATAACAGAAACCACATAGATTTTTTCTGGGTCTAGCCCCTCCCTATTGGCATAATATGTTTTTAGGATAGCACCAAACATTTCGTGAGGTGATTTACAACTAGATAGATGTGGTAATAATTCTGGATAATTCATTTCTATATATTTTACCCAACCTGGGCTACAAGACGTAATCATTGGTAAATTGTCATTTTTAGTAAATCTTTCTATAAACTCATTTGCTTCCTCCATAATAGTAAGGTCAGCACCTGTATTGGTATCAAATACTTTGTCAAATCCTAAACGTTTTAATGCAGTTACCATTTTTCCTACTACATTTGTACCAATTGGCATACCAAATTCTTCTCCAAGAGCCACTCTAACTGCTGGAGCTGTTTGTACAATAACGGTTGTTTCTGGGTCTTTTAATTTTATCCATACATCATTAATCGTTTCTTTTTCATGTAAAGCACCTGTTGGACAAGCTTCTATACATTGCCCACAAAATGTGCAGTTAACATCATTTAAACTATGATCACCAACAGTTGATATGCAAGATTCAAAACCTCTATTAATACAATCAATAGCACCTATTTTTTGTACATTTTTACATGCTGCAACACATCTTCTGCATAAGATACATTTATTAAAATCTCTTACAATTGATGGTGATAAATCATCAATTGTGTGTTCTGTTCTTTCTCCTTCAAATTCAATATTTAAAACATTAAACTTTGTAGCTAATGCTTGTAATTCACAATTTCCTGAACGTGTACAAGTCAAACAATCTTTAGCATGATTTGAAATTATTAAATCTAGAATCACATGACGTGCTTCTAATACGTTTTGTGTATGTGTATGAACAACCATACCTTCTTCTACTGTTTGTATACAAGAAGTAGCAAATCCCCTTCTTCCTTCTACTTCAACAATGCACATTCTACAATCTCCCACTTCATTAATCTCTTTTAAAAAGCATAATGTTGGGATGTCAATTCCTGCTGTTTTTGCAGCTTCTAATATTGTTGTTCCTTTAGGCACTGTTACTTTTTGATTGTCAATTGTTAAATTAACCATTTCTTTTTCCATATTCACATCTCTCCATTTTTATATTAATCTATATACTTGATTGGCTTTTGTTGTAATTGCTGAACTTGCTCTTGTGATAGATATTTTTTATTTACGATTATGTCAAATACATATCTATCAAAATAGTTATCATTCATGATATAACAACCATGATGTTTTTCTTTATCTCCATAACTATCTTCTACCTTCCATCTAACTGGTTTATTATTGACTATATGAACACCTGAAATCACCATAGCATGATGTGAGGTAATATAATCTGTATTTAAACCATCTTCTTTGGATAATGGTTTGATATTCAAAACTTTTTGATAATCAAATAGCCTTGTATCTAGTACCTCTGATTTTTCATTACGAAATTGATGAATATATATGCTCATCCATATAGGTGTATGATCTTTTAATTGTTTTATAGCTATTTTTTTCAGTTCCTTCATTGGCAAATTTAAAAATCTATACTTTTCTATTTGATAATAGTTTTCCAATTCATAAACCTTTCCATATTCTTTATCATATTTAGGAATATTTGATATATGAACAAATTCATTTAAATCCAATTTTAAGAACGTTTCTCTAAATTTTATAGGTGTTATATTTTCTAATCTATGCAAGTTTCCATCTTTGTCTTTATATTCATAAGTAAATTGTTGAACTGGTTCTCCTAATATTTTAGATAATAGCGTATAATTTTCAGCCATGAATGTTTTCGTTTGCTTTTGCAATTTTTCAATTGGTGTATGTTTTTCTTTTAACTGAATTAGTTTTGTTACATCTCCTAACACTTTTTCTTTATATATGGTTGTAATTCTGTTATAGTCTACACTTTCTCTAGCTTCAGTCATAACAGAATGAGGAACAAGTCCATATTTATTGACAATTCCTCTGAACCATTCCCAACACCCTGCTTCTTCTACTGCATAAGTAATGACCCTTTCTTTATTTATAAATTTGTATGAAACGTCTTTTAATTCAATAATTCGATTATATAATCCATTTGCCTTTTCTAATTTGTCAAAAAATGCAATGTAATCATTTGATAATTTTAAATCTTTTACATCTATATTTAAATGATTAGCTATATCATATTTTATAACATTTAAACCTGCAAATATCCAACATTTATAACTGTCTTTTTGGTCATATCTTGTACTTTCTGGTAATTCTATATTAAAGACAGGTTGATTCTCAGCAATAATTTTTCTATCTAACATAGTGTTTTCTATTCCATTATTTGTAATTGCATT
This sequence comes from uncultured Clostridia bacterium, assembly GCA_944388795.1. GTDB lineage: Bacteria > Bacillota > Clostridia > TANB77 > CAG-508 > CAG-269. The sequence continues at coordinate 77,780 of CALXKD010000004.1, read as the reverse complement.
TTCAATAATTTTATTTACTGGATTAGCATTATATTTTTTTGAAAAGTCTTTTATATCTTCTAATGTAATATCCATTTTTTCCTCCCTTTAATTTCCTATAGCATGGAATGGGCAACTTGTAATACAGGTACCACATTTAATACATTTTTCTTGATTAATAATTCTTTTATCTCTTCCTGAACCATCAATGGCATTGACTGGACAATGTTTTTGACATAAGCCACATCCTTTACATTTTTCTTCATTAACTGTAATTTTCGCCATTGCTTTACATTCTAGTGTTCTACATTCTTTTTGAATAGCATGTTCTCTAAATTCTTCTCTAAAATATTTCATCGTGCTAACAACTGGATTTGGTGCTGTTTGTCCTAATCCACATACACTAGATTTTTGAATATTGGCTGCTAATTTTTCTAATTTATATAAATCTAGTTCTTCTCCTTCTCCATTACATAATCTTTCTAGTATCTCTAACATTCTTTTTGTTCCAATTCTACAAGGTGTACATTTACCACAGCTCTCACTTACAGTAAAGTCTAGATAGAATTTTGCTAAGGCTACCATACATTTGGTATCATCCATAACAATTAATCCACCTGATCCCATCATAGAACCAATTTGTTTTAAAGATTCATAATCAATTGGCGTATCTAAGTGTTCTTTTGGAATACAACCTCCTGAAGGTCCGCCTGTTTGAGCGGCTTTAAATTCTCTACCATTTGGAATTCCTCCACCAATATCATAAATAATTTCTCTTAAGGTGGTTCCCATTGGTACTTCCACTAAGCCAATATTGTTTACATTTCCACCTAAAGCAAATACTTTTGTTCCTTTTGAAGTTTCTGTTCCAATTGAAGAATACCATTTTGCTCCATTTAAAATGATTTGTGCAATATTTGCATAAGTCTCTACATTGTTAATTAATGTTGGTTTTCCCCATAATCCTGATTGTGCCGGATATGGTGGTTTTACTCTTGGCTGTCCTCTTTTTCCTTCAATAGATTCCAATAATGCTGTTTCTTCACCACAAACAAAGGCTCCTGCTCCTAATCGAATTTCAATATCAAAACTAAAATCTGTATCAAAAATATTTTCCCCTAGTAATCCATATGCTCTTGCTTGGTCTATCGCAATCTTTAATCTTTGAACAGCTATTGGATATTCTGCTCTAACATAGATATATCCTTTATTTGCACCAATAGCATATCCTGCAATTGTCATCGCTTCTAATACAGAATGTGGATCTCCTTCTAAGATACTTCTATCCATAAATGCTCCTGGATCACCTTCATCAGCATTACAAACCACATATTTTTGATCTCCAACAGAAGCCTTGGTAAGTTCCCATTTCTTACCTGTAGGGAAACCTGCGCCTCCTCTACCTCTTAATCCTGAATCTTTTATCACGTCAATGACTTCATCTTGTGTCATTTCGTTTAATACTTTTTCCAATGCTTTATATCCATCAAATGCTATGTACTCATCAATCTCTTCTGGATTGACAACACCACAATTTTTAAGGGCAATTCTTTTTTGCTTTTTATAGAAATTTAATTCATCTAGGCTATTTACAACAGTTCCATCTATATCTTTGCAAAGTAGTCTTTCTACCCTTTCACCCTTTACAATATGGGTATCAATAATTTCCTCGCAATCCTCTGGTGTTACCAATGCATAAAAGGTATCTTCAGGTCTAATGATAACAATAGGACCTTTTGCACAAAGACCAAAACAACCCGTTTTAATCACTCTTACATTCGTTATATTTTTTTCTTTTAAAATTCTTCTAAAATTTTCTAAAATTTCAGGTGATTTTGAAGAAGTACAACCTGTACCATGACAAACCAAAATATGTTTTTCTCTGGTATCTGCTTTTGTATTAACTCTTAAATCCAATTCTTTTCTTTTTTCTTCTCTTATTTTGTGAATTTCTTCTAGACTTTTCATACTTTCCTCCTTTTTTGTCCAATTGGGGACGTTTCTGTTTGGGACATTTTTATTAAATTACTTTTCTTTATTACTTATAATCTCATCTAAAACCTCATCTAATTTTTTAACAGTTGCTTTTCCATATACTTCACCATTTACTGTAAATACTGGTGCTAAGCCACATGCGCCAACACATCTGGTTTCTTCAATAGAAAATAGTCCATCTTTCGTTGTTTCACCTGATTCAATTTGTAATCTTTCTTTTAATCTATCCATGATTTTTTGAGAACCTTTTACATAACATGCTGTTCCCAAGCATACTGCAATATTATATTTTCCTTTAGGTTTTAGGGTAAATCTCGAATAAAAAGTAATGACTCCATAAATCTCTGCCATTGGAATATTTAAAAATTCTGAAAGTTCGATTTGTGCATTTTGTGGAATATATCCATAATGCTCTTGCACCTCATTTAACATTTGAATTAAATTGTCTTTAATAGGTAAATATTCATCAAACAATTTTTGCATGAATTCGTCCCTTTTAGGATTACCGCATTGACATTTGTTTTCACTCATTTTAATACCTCCTCGTATATTATTATTAGGTAATTACATAGATTATATCAGACGAACATTTTTTATACAAGTTTTTTTCTATTTTATATTGACTTTTTTGTCGAAAAATGTGAAAATTTAATTATGAAAACTAGAAAGGGGGATAAATTTATGGGATATTATGATTACTATTCTTATTCAAATCCAAGTTATTACGATTATTATGACTATGGATATACTGCTGCTGATTCATCATTTTTTACAGCTTTATGGGCTGTTTTGGGCGCTTTTTTAGGCGTAGTCCTTATTGTTGCCTTAGTCATAGCTATTTTACAAATCGTTGGTATGTGGAAGGTCTTCACAAAAGCTGGTGAAAAAGGCTGGAAATGTATTATACCGATTTATAACTTGGTAATCTTATTTAGAATTTCTGGACTTTCACCATGGATTATCTTTGGATATTTAGCAGGAATTATTCCATTTATTGGATGGATTGTATGTTTAGGTATTACTATCTATCAATGTAATTCTTTAGCAAAATCATTTGGTAAAGATGTTGGATATACAATCGGATTATTATTCTTACCAACTATTTTCTATATGATTTTAGGATTGGGTAAAGCTGAGTATGTTGGCAAAGGTGCTACTTCAACTGCAAGTACATATCAAGGTGATGGTGTTGTCAATATTTCTGAAAAGCCACAAGATGAACCACCAACAAATAATGATGAGGATAATTCTAATTTATAAAAATGTCGAATTTTGTAAATGAAAAATAGAGGTATAACCCTCTATTTTTTTGACTATTTCGCTATTTAGTAGTATAATTAAAGTTAAGAATTGTATTGATTTGCTGTGCTTTTCATCATCGGAGAAAGGAGTGATTCCGATGGGTAAGTATTTATATTCTAAAGTAGTTACAGCAGCACCTGGCTGTTTGTATAAAAAGTTATTTTTGAGTGATGATGAAATCACTCAGCTTAAAGAATTGGGAGTTTACTGCGTTTCATCAGGAGATGGTATGCAGATGGTAGGGATTTTGCAACTAAAAGCATTGTTTTTACAGTAAAGTTCCTGTAGCCTGTAAACCAGCATAGCAAATCATATAAATTCCCCTTGGAGATTTCCAGGGGCTTTTTTATTATATTTTATCTAATTATTTTCAATCAATTTTTCTAATTCCTTTATCTTATCACGTAATTCAGCAGCTTTTTCAAATTCCATCTCAGCTGCATATTTTAACATTTCATCTGTTAATTTTGTAATCGTGTCTTTGATGTCTTCTTCTTTTTCTAGTTTGTATTCTACTCCTATATCATCTGTAATGGTTACTTTTATAGAATCACGTACAGATTTTCGAATGGTCTTTGGCGTTATATGATGTTCTTTGTTATATGCTTCTTGAATTCTTCTCCTTCTATTGGTTTCTGAAATGGCTTTTTCCATACTTTCTGTTAATTCATCTGCATACATAATAACTGTACCATCTGTATTTCTCGCAGCTCTTCCGATGGTTTGAATTAAAGATCTTTCTGAACGTAAAAATCCTTCTTTATCTGCATCTAGTATCGCAACTAAAGATACTTCTGGAATATCTAATCCTTCTCTTAATAAGTTGATACCAACCAAAACATCAAATTCTCCTAATCGTAAATTTCGAATAATTTCCATTCTTTCTAAAGTTTTTGTATCAGAATGCATATAGTTTACTTTGATATCTAATCCTTTTAAATAATCTGTCAAGTCTTCTGCCATTTTCTTTGTTAATGTTGTTACTAAAACTCTTTCATTTCTTTCTACTCTGATACGAATTTGCTCTAGTAAATCATCTATTTGATTGGTTACTGGTTTTACTTCAATTTTAGGGTCTAATAAGCCAGTTGGTCTGATAATTTGCTCTACAATATTTTCTTTACTGTGTTCTTTTTCATAATCCCCTGGTGTAGCACTAACAAATACGACTTGATTTAATTTCTTTTCAAATTCTCCAAATGTTAATGGTCTATTATCAAATGCAGAAGGTAGCCTAAATCCATAATTTACTAAAGATTCTTTTCTTGAATGATCCCCATTATACATAGCTCTTACTTGTGGAATGGTGGCATGAGATTCATCAATTAATAATAAGAAATCCTTTGGAAAATAGTCAAATAATGTGTATGGAGGACTTCCTGGTTTTCTGCCACTAATATGTCTAGAATAGTTTTCAATTCCTGAACAAAAGCCTGTTTCCTTCATCATTTCAATATCAAAATTTGTTCTCTCTTCAATTCTTTGTGCTTCAATCAATTTATTATGATTCTTAAAATATTTGATTCTTTCTTCTAGTTCCTCTTCTATTGTCACAATTGCTCTTTCCATTTTGCTTTTAGTCGTTACATAGTGAGATGCAGGAGAAATCAAAACATGTCTTCTCGTTCCAATGGTTTTTCCAGTTAATGGATTAATTTCTACTAATTTTTCAATTTCATCTCCCCAAAATTCCACTCTAATAGCAGATTCAGATTGGTCAGAAGGGTAAATTTCAACAATATCTCCTTTAGCTCTGAAAGTTCCTCTTTGAAAATCAATTTCATTTCTTGTATATTGCATGGTAATTAATTTTCTTAAAACCTCATCTCTTCCCTTTTGCATACCTGGTCTTAAAGATAACATCATTTCTTGATAATCTTCTGGATCTCCTAAACCATAGATACAAGAAACAGAAGCAACGATAATAACATCTCTTGTTTCAAATAAAGATAAGGTGGCTGAATGTCTCAGTTTATCAATTTCGTCATTGACTGAAGAATCTTTTTCTATATAAGTATCTGATTGTGGAATATAGCTTTCTGGTTGATAATAATCATAATAACTAACAAAATACTCAACATTGTTTTCAGGGAAAAACTCTTTGAACTCACTATATAATTGCCCTGCTAGAGTTTTATTATGTGCTAATACAAGTGTTGGTTTTTGTACTTTCTGAATAATATTTGCCATTGTAAAGGTTTTTCCTGAGCCTGTAACACCAAGTAGTGTTTGAAACTTCTTTCCCTCTTCTATCCCCTTACTTAAATATTCAATTGCCTTTGGTTGATCTCCTGTTGGTTTATATTCTGAATGTAATTTAAACATATATACCTCCTAATCAGTATATTTTCATAATCATACAATGATTGTTTTATATTATATCAAAATTTTGTTTTGTTTTAAATATAAATTCATAAAAAAACAAGATATTTTAAGAAAAGCTTTTTTAAAATATCTTGTTTTCACTTTAAACTTTCTTTATTCTTGGCAAGCATTAACAATTTGATTCATATATTGCCAATAAATACTTGTACCTCCCTCATAATGACTTGTCATAACTACCACCAATTCTAAATCTGGAACCACAAAAATATATTGTCCAAAATGTCCTTGTGCAAAATAGGCAGGATAATTTTGGTCACCAAATGTTCTTACCCACCATTGATAGCCATAATCAGCAGAGCCAGAAGATCTATCAAATTGAAGCGTTGTAGATTGCTCTATCCATTCTGGTGAAATAATTTGTTCTCCTTCCCAAACACCTTTATTTAGATATAATTGTCCAAATTTTGCCATATCATATACATTCATAGCAAAACCATTTCCACCATCTGAAATTCCTTGAGTGTCTGCTCCACATTGTACACTATCCATATCTAGTTTACTAAATAAATGCTCTACACCAAAATCATATGCTGTTTGTCCTGTTGCCTGCTGTATAATTGCTGATAACAAATGTGTATTTCCTGTAAAATAATTAAATACGGTTCCTGGTCTTGATGAAGATGGTCTATTTAAGACATAATCCACCCAATTATCTGAAGCTAACCATTCATCCCAATTAGCAGTATCACTCACATTAAGCCCTGTTGTATGTGTTAATAAATTCCATATAGTAATTTGCTTTAAATTTTCATTATTTGATTCTAATACTTGAGGAAAGTAGGTAGATATTGGTGTATCTACACCTTCTATATATCCTTTATCAATTGCAATTCCCATTAATGCAGATGTAATACTTTTTTTGAAGTGGATTGTAAAGTAAAGACACTATTTTGATCATATCCCTCTTTATAATATTCATCTACAATAACGCTATCTTTTATAATCACTTCTGCATTTATAGGATAAGCATCTAACTCTGTATGTAATGTATCTAATACAGTTGGATTCATATTATGATTTTCAGGTGTATCATGTTGCCATTCCCATGTTTCATCTTCTTGTGAACCAGTTGCTTCTGCAACTAATGTCGTGTTTTCCTCATTTGTACCAATTAAATTCTCTGTGTTAGCTGTAGTATCAGTTGCTGTATTTGTATTAACACGATTATATACATAAATAGATAATAAAATAAGGATTGCTAATACGAATAAAACAATGATAATCTTTTTAGTCATGCTCTTATTTGTTTGTTCATTTTTCATATATCATTCCACCTTTACTTGTATTTCCCCTTTATTTCTATTATTTTTTATATATTAACATTTAGAGTTAACTACAAGTCAAGAGTTTTTTCATTTTTTATCATAAAAATAGACAAGAGATTATACATCTCTTGCCCTTAATCGTATATATAATATTATTTTTCTATCAATTCACTTATATATGTTTTTCCATTTATATTTACATTCAGATATAGTTTCTTTTCTAATATGGTTTTATTTACATCAAATGTTACTTTTAAACCATTCTCCTCTTGTGTTGTTCCCATTGATGTTGTATCATATCGATTTCCTTCACCATCTGTTATATATAGCATTTCCTTTTGTACTTCTGCCCATTTACCAGCTTCCATATCCATTCCAGATATAATCACATTTCTCATGCTTTCTGATTGAAATTCCATTACCAGATTTGTTTCTGCAAGTGATATTTTATCAATATCTACTTCTGGTATAGCTTCCTTTAATTGTAATTCTGCGGTTTCTCTTTCATAAAATTTATCTGGTACTTCAATTTCAAAAATCCATTCCGCATCAGAAATTGTAAATGTTTCTGATGTATTTAATTTAAATTCGCCATTTTCCTCTTGCACATCATACATGGTATAGCCTAAATCAAAAATTCTGATATATATTTTTTTACTACGAGGAAATCCCTTACTTGATTCCATTGTAATTGTAGAAACAATATTTCTGTCTTTTGCATATTTATTTCCTCTTGCAGCAGAATCATGGTATTGAACCCCTAAAAGATTCTTATTATCATATTTTATCCCTAATTCTTCATATAAATACTTTGTATAATCATTATAATCATACTTTTTACTATCTACATGTAATCTAGGTATGACACCATATATATTGTTTTCATCATCATATACAGCATATCCGAAATCAAATTGTTCAGAATCTAACACAATATCTTCATCAAATTGAAAATCTATATCTGCTTCAAATTGGTAATCGGTTATCATTAATGAATTAACTTTTACACGAATACCATCTTGTGCAATATAGTCCATTTTTATGTCTTCTGTATAACCTGCCTTTATCACTTCATTTACACTTCCAGCACCAGTTTCATATTGTCTATTTTCATATTCTTTAAATTCAATATCCCATTGAATTTTTGCATAAATTTGTGTAGATAAAATACCTACTAATATCACAACAATAAACATAGCTGCTATATTTAACACTTTTTTCTTATAACGCTTCATTTTACTCACTCCTTTCTTATTTCTAGAAAGAATTGCTTCGTAATTTGCATCTATATTATATAGTTTTTCTGTATATTCTTGAAAATCTTTATTTACCATTTTCCATCACTTCCTTTCCTAGAAATTCTTTTAATTCTTTTAGTGTTCTATAAATTCGATTTTTAACATTTGATTCTTTTAAATTTAATTCTTCCGCTATTTCTGAAATTTTCAATCCAAATGAGAAATATAAGTAAAAAATTTTCGATGTTATGATATCTTTATCTTTTACATATTCCCAAACAGTTTTTACATTATCTTTTGTAATAATCTCTTGTTCTAAATCAAAATCATCTTTAATTTCTATATTTTCTTCTTTTTCTGGATAATATATTACTTTGTGATGCTTCATTTTTTTATGATAATGTCTTTTAATAATATTATTTGCAATTCCTAAAATATATGGATGGATATGTTCTATTTCTAACACCTTCCTTTTCTTAAGTAATAACAATAATTCTAAATAGGTATCTTGAAGAATATCATTGATATCATCCATATTGTTACATTTTATAACAATAAATTTTAAGGTTTCTGGATAAGTTTCTCTATATACTTCTTTAAAATTTTCTTCCTTTATTTGTGCGCACATTTGTATACCCCCTTTACTATATAGTCATAATATATTTAGAAAAAGTTTCAAAAAAGATAAAAAATATCACTTAATTTAGAAAATTCCCTAAATTAAGTGATTGTTGTGATATCTTATCAATCAATTTCTAATATTGCTTTTCTCATAATTGATATATCATTTAAACTGATTTTATCATTATTATCCACATCAGCAGCTTCTAAATATTCATCTTGTAAGTTCTCTATACCTAAATAATGTTTTCTAATCATAGACATATCTGTAGGTGTTATATTACCATCACCATTTAAATCTCCTGTTACAATTAAAATATATTCTTTATTCGTATCTGTTATCAACTTATCTCCTGTTCCAATTCTATCTGTATCTCCTAATTCCTCTCCCTCTTTATTGACTACTTTATATCCAATTTCAGTTGAAATATTATTTTTAAATGTGTGTATATCCGTATTTGGAGATATTTTATTAATTCTTGTTGTTGTAACTTCATATATAGATGAAATTATTGTATCATCTGGTTCTGGTTCTGGCTCTGGTGTCACAATTTCTGAAATTGTAATGACTTTTATACTTTCATTTCCCTTTTCATCTTTAGCATATATGGTATATGTTCCATTCTTAGTAATCATGACAACTGCTTGAGCAGATTTATCCTCTTTGATTGTTTGTAATGTTGTTCCTTGATTTTGAAAATATGCTATATTTTGGGATCCACTCGCTATTTTTATGGTGTCAATTTGTGATTGTGTATCATTTACTTGTATTGTAACTTTTACAGATTCATTTTCGCCTTCTATTGCATTTGTTGTTTCGATTGTTGGAGGGGTTGTATCTTGTATGTCTGGTATTTCGGTAATAGTGGTTACTTGGAAAGTCTCTACTTTAGCATTTCCACCTTCATCTTGTACATATACGGTATAGGTTCCATTTTTTGTAACATTAATCATTGCCTTTGCTGTATGGTCTTGTTTTTCTAATGCAACTGTTTGTCCTCCATTTTCAAAATAAGAAATATCTTGATTTCCATTAGCTACTTTTACTGTATCAATAGTTGTTAAATTATCTGTAAAGTTCATCGTTACAACTACATTTTCATTATCTGTATTTTGTTGGCTAATTGTTATTTCTGGTGCTGTTTTATCAATTATAAATTTCACTACTACTTCATTTCCTGCTGCATCAACTGCATTTAAAACATATTCTCCTTCCTCTTCTATCATATCTCCATTTTGGTAATTTTCTACATCTATTCCATTTCTTGTTAAGTAAATTTCTGATAAGTTTTCATCTATAATTTCTGGTCTTACAGATGTTGTATATATTTTACCATTTTCTACATTATTAACAACAGGTGGTGTTGTATCCTCTTCTGGTATTTCTTCAATATTAGTAATATTAATTTCTTTTACAACTTCATTTCCATCCTCATCTCTTGCATATACGGTATAGATTCCTGTTGCATTGATTGTGAATTCTGTATGAATCCTACTACCTACACTTCCTTGTCCTATTCTTGTTCCATTATTTGCAAAATATGAGATGGTTTGACTTCCTCTTGCCCATTTTACTTCATCAATATAAGAATCTTGGTCACTAACAGTTACATCAATTTGTCTTAGATTTTCTGTATTTTGTACCAATGTAATTTCTGGTGGTACATTTGGTTCTGGATCTGGCTCATCAATTCCTATGATTTGTTTTTTATATAAATAACTATATCCTTGTTCGTCTTTGACATATACATTAATCATACAATTTTCATTAACTGTATAATTCACAACCACTTCTCTTCCTGGTTCTATTGGAATAGCCTCTCCATTATTTTTGAAATAGTCCATATCTATATCATTTCCAATAGCAATTTTCATTTCTACTATATTACAAATCGCATTGGTAGCCATGATTGTTAATTCTTTTGGTGAAGCACTACTTTGGCTTATAGAAACCTGCATTGTTTTTTCTTCTGAGGTGATTCTTTTTTCCACCATCTTTTTATAACCTGCTTCATCTTCTATATAAAATACATATGTATTATCCTCTGGTGCTACATAGGTTATATTGACATTTTTTCCCTCTGTAATGGATAATGTATCTCCTTTAGTTTCAAAATCCTTAAAATCTGTTATTTCTGATTTTTTAGCTACTTTTACCTTAATAATATTACAAAGTGCATCTGTTATTTGTATATTAACTTCTCTTGGATTAGTTCCATCTGTAATAGACGCTTTAATTGGTGTCGTTTCTTCTGCTAAATATATTTGGGTAGTCGTCTTATTTCCTTCACTATCCTCTGCATAAATGACATATAGACCTTCCTCTGTGATTTCTGTATATTGAACAGTTACATCCTTGCTTTGTATAAATTCAATGTCTGTTCCTTCTCTGCTAAAATCAATTGTATCTGTTAGATTTTGTTTTTTAGCTATTTTTAATTTTGTAATCGTATTGTTTTTACTCGTAACATGAATCGTTAATTCTAATGGATTTTCTTCATTTCTTGTTAATGTAATTTGAGGCATATCATTTGGATCATTTACTGTTAATCTTGCTAAGAATCTATCTCCTCTTTCATTTTTAGCATATACGGTATAACTTCCATATCCCTCTAATTCAAATGTTTCTTGTATCGTTTGTGCAGGTGTTATATCAAAGGTATAGATTTCTTCATGCTCTTCCTCAAAATAATCTACATTATCAGTTTCTATATATTGATGTACATATTTTAAATCTGTAATTTTATATGTTGTATCTGTTGCGGTTATATGGATGATATTAGGATTTGTTTCATCTCTTTGTAATTGTACATCAATTGAAGCCTCTTGTCTGGAAGTAGTTTCAGAGTCAGCAGCTTTAGATATAACTGGCAAACTAATTGGTAATAACATTACCATAATTAACAAAAAAGAAAGTAGTTTTTTTATATAACTTTTCATCTAGACTTCTCCTCCTTAGTTTATATTTCCATTAATTTTATTATAGCATTGATGTCATATTTTCGCAATGCTATCCATTTTTTTCTAAAAATTAAAAAAGAATTTCTATATTAGAAATTCTCTTCCATTTTATTCTCCTCGAATATCTTCTTCTACTTCTTCATTATTTTTATTGTTTCTATCATGAACTCTTAGATAATATGGTTGTATATCTAGCAAACTGTCCATATATATAATATTTCCATTTTTATCTGATATCTTTAAATTAGGAAATGTTCTTATCATTTTTTTATCTCCCCAGAATTGATATATAAAATCAGATAATTTTTCGTTTCCATATATTTTATCATATTGCTCTATAACCAATTCTTTGTCAGCAACATCAATATCATTTTGGACAATCATTCTTACTAAGAAAAACTCAATGGCAAATCCAGTAGATATACAATCTATCATTAATACTATAAATACTGTCATAACGAATGTTTTTAGTGTTTTATAGGTTTTGAATTTACTTTTTATCCAGTCAATGATTTTATCTACTTTTGGATTTAAAGATGCAATTAAATAAATTCCTAAAAATCCCCAGAAAACAGAAAAATATACGCAAATTCTTCCATTTATATTTAGTGGCATTCCTGAATAATCCCACCATTTAACACCTAATAGCATTTCTCCTAAAAAGCTAACAACATATTCTACAATAGAACCAACTACGAATCCACCAAGAAATAATGTATTAAATTTTCTAGGAAACTTGTGTAAACATACAATCATAATAACGGCACCTAAACCATATATACCACAAAATGGTCCATACAAAAAGCTTTGTCTACTTTCCCAAACACCCTTTGTTATAATGCCATAAATGGTTTCAATGATATATCCTGCTATACTGTAAATAATAAAATATGCTAAAATTCTCCATATACTAATTCCATTAATTGTTCTTTTTTTCTTTACTACATTTTCATTATTTTCTTCTGTTGTTTGATTTTGTACTTCTATTTTTTCCTTCTTTAGCTTTTCTTTTTTCATATATAAACCCATTAATCCTTTCTTATATTAAACTTTTTAATTCGTCGATTTTATCTTTATAAAATTGTGTCATTATACTATATGTATTACTATCTTCTAAATCAACATCAACCATCTTTAAAAGCTCGACTGATTTTTTGGTACAGCCTTGACTTAACATGTTTATATATTTTTCTACAAATCCTTCTTCTTTATTCAAGATTTTTGTTGCAATACAAATAGCAGCTGATATTCCTGTTGCATATTTATATACATAAAAATCTGTATAAAAATGAGGTATTCTAGACCATTCATATTGTATTTCATTATCAATGATAATATCTTTTCCAAAATATTTTTGATTTAATGCATAATATATTTTATTTAAGTCCTCTGCTGACAACATTTCTCCATTTTCAATCTTTTCATGTACCTCCTTTTCAAACTCTGCAAACATAGATTGTCTATAAAAGGTTGCTCTTATCATTTCCAAAAGCTCATAAATATATTCTGCCTTTTTCTTTCTATCTTTTTCATGCTGTATTTGATATTCATTAAGTAAAATTTCATTTACAGTTGAAGCTACTTCCGCTACCATAATGGTGTAATTAGCATCAATAATATTTTGAGTTTTATTAGAATAATATGAATGGATGCTATGTCCTAATTCGTGAGCAATGGTGCCAACATCTCTTTTATTTCCTGTAAAGCTCATTAATACAAATGGATGTACTCCATATACTCCAGAGCTATATGCCCCATCTCTTTTATTTGGTTTTTCATATACATCTATCCAATGATTTTCAAAAGCTTCATTTAATAGAGCTGTATATTTTTTTCCTAATATGGCTAAGGCATCTAGTACTTCTTTTTTAGCATCTTCAAAGGAAATCTTATCCTCCTCTTCTTGAAATGGATTCACATAGATATCATATATATGCATTTCCTTCATATTTAACAATTTTCTTTTTAAAGATATAAATTCATGATTAATTTCTAATCCATCGTTAACACCCTTCATCAAGGCTTCATATACTTTGATTGTTGCATCATCATGAATAGTTGCTCTTTCTAAAGAAGAGGTATATTTTCTTAATCTTGAAGTAATAACGGTTTGCTTTACATTTGATAAATACATTTCTGTTATGGTATTAATATATTCACTATATTTCTTGTACATTAAATGAAAAGCTTGTTTTCTAACTTCTATATTTTGGCTTTTTAAATATTTTGTATATGTTGCATCTGTTAACTCTACTTCTTTTCCCTCTTCATTTGTTAAAGTTCCAAATTTAAATTCTGCATTTGTTAAGATATCATATATATTTTCTGGGCCTGAAAATACTTCTGAATAATTAGCAAGTAAGTTTTCCTCCTCCTTACTTAAAATATGTTTTTTCTCTTCTAAAATATCTTTTATATCTCTTGCATATGGTTGTAATCTTTTATCCTCAGATAAATATGTATGAATTATCTTTTCATCTGTAAATGTAATTTCAGGTGTAATGAAAGAAGTTGCTGTACTAAATTCTGATGATAAATTTTCTACTTCTTTAAATAATTTTATGCCTTCTTGATTCGCCATATTTAAATGATAAGAAAACATCCCATAAGAATAGATTTTATCAAAATTTATTAATAACTTTTCATATAAAGCATAGCATTGATATAAATTTTCTGAACTTTCGCATAATCTCCCTTTATATGTCTCTATATCTTTTAAATCTGCTCTCATTGTTTTAACAGCAGCATGAAAATCCTCCGTATCTTTATATAAATCTGCTAGCTTCCAATTATATTTATCTTGCATTGTATTCATTTACCTTCCTCCTTTTCTTTTGCCATTTTACCATAATTCATTTTTTTATACAATAGAAAAATACCTTTATGTATATAACCTTATAAAAAAATGTATATATCCATAAAGGTATTCTATTTTTTAAGTATTATAGATTAATATATTGGAATTTTTATCTCCATTCCTTCTGTTAAATTACTTGTATTCATGTGATTTACCTTTTTTATTTCTAGTATGACATTTCGAATATCTTGATTTTTAAAATATTGATTTTCTTGAATTTCTTTTTCTGCAATTTGCCATAAAGTTTCCCCCTTTACAACATATTCTGTTTTATATCCAGCTTCACTATTAGAATATGTCTTATTACTTAAAAAACACAAGATTGCACATAAAATAATCATCAATATCATACTAGATTTTATAAATTTATTTTTATTTACTATTTTTACTTTTTTCATAACAACACCCCCCTAAGAATATATGTTCGCTATATTTGTATTATATACGAACAAATATTCTTTGTCAATAGTTGTTGCAAAAAAATGTTTGTATTATATTAAGATAGGACTAATTTGTTCTCCCTCTAAAGCATATTCCAAAGTCTTTATAATATATTCTGCATCAAAAACAATAGATCTTGGTTTTGTAATGGGATTATCCTGTCTAAATGGTACAAAATAATAATGTTTTCTGTTCAATAATTTACCTATATTTTCAGCATTTCCACTTAACCCATTATTCGTAGATGGCGCAATTACCAATGGCCTACTATTTCTTAAATGAGATTTTGCAGCCATAGTAGCAGGTGTATCTATAATATCACAGGCTAATTTTGACATTGTATTTCCAGAGCATGGTGCAATTATCATAATATCTGTCATTTTTTTGGGACCAATTGGCTCTGCATCCATAATTGTATGAATGATTTTCTTTCCTGTTATTTCTTCTATTTCTTCCACTATATCGTTTGCTTTTCCAAATTTTGTATCTAAATGATAACTATTAAATGACATGATTGGTAATATTTCTGCACCCTGTTTTAATATTTCTTTCATTTTAGGTATTACTTTACGAAATGTACAAAATGAACCTGTTAAAACAAATCCTATCTTTTTTCCTTTTATCTCCAAATAAATTCCTCCTTTCGCATAATCTTATATATAATATGATTTTATGTAAATGATGGTTGATGTTTTTTCAAATTCTTATATTTTTACAATAGGAAAAGCACCACCAATAAACGGTGATGCCTGTTCCGTGACAGAATTTTTTATTTTACTTAATGTACTCGACCAGAGCTGATATGTATTCCCAATTGGTCGGTTTTCCTTTATCAGGCGATATTGAACTTCCAAAAACCTCCTGATAAAAGTCATAGTCAATTCTGGACATCGAGACTTCTATTGCATGCCTTATAGCACGCTCAACTCGATGAGGCACTGTATTGTATACTTTGGCAATTTGCGGATATAACTCTTTTGTTATTAACATGAGTACGTCAGGATTCTCTAACGCTATCATTATACCTGTTCTTAAGTAGTTATATCCCAATAAATGTGCAGGTATACCCATCTTTTTAATAAGCTGTGTAACTTCTTTTTCATTTGGTATGACCTCTGTAGTTAATTCCTCCTCTTTAGGAGAAACTTCATCTACTGTTTCTTCTCCCTCTTCTAATATTTCTGCTATCCGTTGCATGCTGTTTATTATGGTATGTATTTCCTCAATTAATTCTTTTTTCATTTTGTCCTCCTTAATTGCTTGAAAGTTTCTCTGCTAAAGTTGTTACGAATCTAGTATTTGTTGGTCTTTCATTACCAAATATCTCATTATAAAGTTTCTTGTTACCATAAGTCATCCCAGCATTTATAGCCGTTCTCATATTTTTCTCTACACAGGCTAAAGATGTATGGTATTTTTTAGCAATCTCAGGATATACATCCTTACATATCCGTACTCCTGATTTTTTCATACATATTTCAATTGCCATTTTTAAATATGTATACCCTAATCTGTCGGGAAAAATTCCCAGCTGCTTCAGATATTCTTCGATATCTTTACTCTCTTCCTCAGAATTCACCCCTAATTGATTGAAGATTTCCTCAATCCGTTCTTTCATCTGCATAACCTCCCTAATTAGTTCTTCTTTTGTTTCTGTCATTTTTATACTCCTTTCTTTTTCCAGGATTTTTCCCAGATACCTTAATTATACGCTTTTCTTTACATAATGTCAATTTACGGTATTTGTTAGCTTGTATATTTTATTCATTACAAGACATTCCGTTATTATTTCAAAATTTGAATCATAATAACTTTTATATTATATTTTACAATAGGAAAAGCACCCCCATAATGGATGGTGCTTATTCCCTGACAGAAAATTTAATTCGCTCTTAAATATTCAACAAGAGTAGCTAGAAACTCTGAATTTGTTGCCTTCCCCATGTAATATGGAAAAAGTTCATTAACGAATTCAGTATTACCTCTGCTAAAGATAATTTCTTTCTCATGTCTTATTGCACGTTCTACACGTGACGTAGTAGTTCCAAATTTTTCTGCTATCGCGGGATACAGGATATTGGTAATACCTCCGTTAAAAATCGTAGGATCCTCCATACATAAAATGATAGCCTCCCGGATGTATCCAAACCCCATATTGCTTGTAGGTGCTCCTAATTCTTTCAGGAGTTTAGTTATCTTTACTTCAAGAGGTTCAGCGTACTGAGAATGAGCTGTTTTCTCTTCAGGTTTAATAACTCTTTCCTCTCCGAGAATAGTATATATTTCCTCTATTCTCTTTGAAATTGCGTTAAGTTCCCGCAAGAACTCTTTTCTGTCTTCTGCCATTTTCTTTATACTCCTTTGTTCTTTATTTCCAGGACTTTTCCCAGATACTTATATTATACTCTTTTCTTTACATAAAGTCAATTTAAAGTATAGTCTTCCCTATGTTTAGGAATTTAAAAGCAATAACATTAAAGTGATATTACTCTATTAGTTGAATATTTCCATTTTTTATGATATAATATTGTCTAATGAGAAAAATCTCATTTTGGGAAAAAATAGTTAATAAGGAACATAAGGGAGGATAAAAATGAGAAGTATGCGATTTCATTTAGAATTACCAAAGGCTCTGTCAGCCGAAGAAGAAAAAAGATGTATAGAGCATTTACCTGATTTATGGGCCGAAGAAAAGCTCATAGAGGGAAATCTGCGGTTAGTTTTATATATTTCAAAGCAATACGATAGCTACTCAGCAGATGATCTCGAAGATCTATTTTCCATCGGTGCTATGGCACTCGTAATAGCAACTAGAAAATTTTCGACAGAAAAGGATTGTAAGTTTGCAACCTATGCAACTCATTGTATCCATAATGGGATACGAATGTATTTAAGATACTCTAAAAAGTTTCTGAAAAACATTTCTTTAGAATCTGTAATCTCAACAGATGATAAAGACAATGAGTTATGCTTAATTGATATGTTACCCAGTCCTATTAAATTTACGGAGATTAGTGAGAAAGCAGACACAATTTCCCGTCTTCTGACGACTATAATTAATACATACAGCCGTCAAGAGATAATCGTATTTTTTTATACTCTATCTGGTAAAAATCAGTCCGAAATAGGGAAAATTGTTTCAATCTCTCAGAGTTACATTTCGAGAATGCAAAAAAAGATTTTTGACAAAAATAGGAATCTTCTTAAAAATAAGCTTGAATATGATAACCAGACTTCAATAGATTATCTGGGTGACGAAATTCTTTTAGTAACCTTTAAAAACGATAAAAAGCTCTATTCTTTTCTAAGAGATAATCAAGCTAAATACTACTGCCTTATAAGGGCATATAAAGACCGGATTAAAGTAGTAGGATTTATGCAAGATATTTTTTTCATCTTGGCTGAACTTTCTCGTTTAGCTTTAATTTAACTATTTTATTTACAAATCTTTAGCAGAGTTTCTTTTTATGAGGACTCTGCTGTCTTTTTTTACTTGAAAAATGCATATATCCGTGATAAAATATGACTTAATGGAAAAGTCCAGATATGTAACAAGTTAGTTTTTTTTAGCTTATTTTTAAGAGGAGGAGTTTAAATAGAATGGCTAAACAAGAATATGAAGTACAATTCGCCGATATAAAATTACCGGTCCCCCTACCAAAGGAAGAAGAAGAGCAACTTATGTTAAATTTTCACGAAAATACGGATATATTTGTTAACCGGAATCTAAGATTAGTGGCATATATTGCAAAAAGATTTGCTACTAATAAAACAGATTTTGATGACTTTTTTTCATTAGGTACAATTGGATTAATGAAGGCTGTTAATACCTTTAATCCTGAGAAAAAAATTAAATTTTCAACTTATGCAATCCGCTGTATAGAAAATGAAATTTTAATGTACATGCGTGCTTCTAAAAAGCACAATAATGTCACATCATTAGATGAGATTATTCATACAGATTACGATGGAAACGAGTTAACATACCAAGATGTGATTAAGGACGAGAAATCATCTGATTTTCAAGAAACATTCTTGAATCATGATCTCGCCTCTGATCTCCTAGATATAGCTTTGAACAGATTAACTTACAAAGAGCAGGTCGTGCTTCTTTATAAGTTGGCTGGTAAAAAACAAAAAAGCATAGGTAAACTTATGGGATTATCTCAAAGTTATATTTCTAGATTAGAAAAATCTACTCACAAAAAAATAAAACGGTTTTTTAAAGAGCAGGATAAAGTAGGCATAAACTTTGAAAAAAGGATATCGTTTCTTGTAAGAGGAGACATCATTATAATTACTTTTTACACAGACTTCTATTCTCCTTGTTTAAAAACGGTTTTACTTGAAAAATATGAGGAGTATCAATATGAAATACTTTTCGGAAACGATAACACAATCCGTGTAATTATGGATAATAACCAAAACAATTCATTTCAAATCTTAGCAGAAATTATCATAGCACTTCATGACCATCTTTAAGCTTATCTAAAGCGGAGACTTTACTATAAAGACTCCGCTTATCTCTTTTTTAATTCATCATGTTTCTATTGATTATATCAATTTCTTTTGATATAATATGTGCATTATAGTCGGTTTAGGGATTAGTTGTTAAGGGAGGCTTTAAAAATGTATGATGGTACTTTACAATTACCGCCACGATTAACCACTACAGAGGAAGAGTATATATTAGAACAACTTCCCAGTCAGGAAGCTCAAAATATACTTGTTAAGAAAAATTTGCGGTTGGTCTTATATATGGCAAAAAATTTTGAATTTAATGGCATATCGAAAGAAGACTTACTTTCAATCGGTATAATAGGACTAATCAAAGCAGCTTCTACATTTTCTATTGAGAAGAAAACTAAATTTTCTACGTATGCATCTGTTTGTATACGGAATGAAATTTTAATGTACTTAGAGAGTTTTAAAAAATTTTCTACACATGAAACATCATTAGAAATTACTGTCAATGAAGAAGAAAATTTAAATCTATACGATGTTCTTTCTGATTCAAATCATGATTCTATTAAGCTGTATGAAGATTCTGATTTCATATCTTACTTATTAACAGTTATCTTAAATCACTTGGAAAGTAAAGATGTGGTAATATTTTTATATCAGCTTTCTGGAAAAACACAGCAGGAAATTGGAGATATACTTTTATACTCACGGTCTTGTATTTCAAGAAAATTAAAGATAATCCGTAAAAAGGTCAAAGAAATTGCTTATGGACCTAAAATAGATTATATATGTAAAATTTCTGTTTTCTGTCCTAAAGAAGCAACTCTTGTTTTTAGGTTTGATACACAATACTTTGATCGTGATGAACTTGAAAAATTTCTAAAAGAGCATCAAGAAGAATACCAATATACTATATTGAACAATGAACCATACATTTCGATAAAAACATTGATTTCAGAAGAAATTTTTACAATGTTAGCTGAACTTTATTTAAACTTTTTTATTGAGAACAACTAAAAGGATAATGGACTCCTTCTCTGAGGAGTCCATTTTTCTTGTAATGTTTTATTTTTTAATATTTATTATATTAGAAATATTCACCTAAAAATCTTGTTTTCCTTATGAATTGTGATATAATGTGTTTAATTTAAAATGAAGGGAGTAGCATACATGAATAGGAAAAGGAAAAGCGAAGAAATCTATGAACGGGTATGGGAATTAGCAAACTACACAGTCGATTACCATTCAACGGTTCGGGCAACTGCCCAGGCTTACTATTTATCCAAATCTACAGTACACAAGGATTTAACAGACCGCCTGCCTATTATCTCACCACTCTTATATGAACAGGTTCGTAAAGTGCTGGATGAAAATAAGAGCGAACGGCACATAAGAGGCGGAATGGCAACTAAGAGAAAATATCAAAATCTCAAAAGATAATTCTTTTAAGCTTTAAAAAAACGGAACCTTTTTAGAGGTTTCGTTTTTTTTGTATTTTCTATCTTCTTACTTCAATTTTATTTTCATAAATTTCATCCATTACTTCATCAGAATAATATTTATCAAAAAATGCATCTATATTGCTTGATGCTGCAATTTCACGATTTCTTTCATCTTGTCTAATTGCTGCCATTGATGATACAGATATATTAAATATCATGAATATAGCAAATAAAGCTGTAACTGTTTTAAAATAGTTATTTTTAGTAACTTTTCCTATATTCTCTATGAATGGCATGATATACTTCATAAATAATACGCCCCCTATTCCCCAATATGTACAATGTAATAAACTGGTTCTTCCATTAATATTAAACCATAAATCTGAATAATCCCATGATATCGTTCCAAATAAAACCTCTTGAAAATAAGAGCATAAATATTCTACAATACCACCTAATACCATGGTAACTAAAAAAATCTTTACATATCCTCCTTTAATCTTAGGAACCACTATATAATATACTAAAATTCCTAATCCATATACTTGTGCAAATGGACCAAATACCAAGCCTTGTCTAGATACAAAATGTCCATTTTGGACAAAACCTACAATCATTTCTACAATATAGCCAATTATACTTCCTATAATAAATACCCAAAATATTTTGATCATTTCGTTAATATATTTCTCTTTTTTCATCTGTCCCACCCCTTTTATATTATTTTATTCCATCTTTAAGCTTCCTCCCAATTGATTTTTCTTACATTTCTATTACATTTTTGTAAGTTAACTATATCATGTAAATATTAATAATACTTTTAGGGTTTCTTAAATTTACTTTAAGTTATTATTAAGGAAATGTTAAAATATATCATAGAAGAGGGATTAAAGTATCTACCTTAATCCCTCTTATTTTAAGTATTTTATAGCTGAGAAAGTTGTATCTAATAATAATATGATAATTAAAGATATGCACACTAATCCTTGTAAATGATTTGTATTTCCTTTTGTTATTTTTTGTATTTTATCTTGGATATATGGATGTAACTTTTCTAACAAAATTACTCCAATAATACCCCAAAATATAGAATATAATAAGCTTACTCGTCCTTGGATATTTAAAAAGTCATTTGAATAATCCCACCATCTTAGTCCAAAAAGCATTTCTAATATAAAAGAAACCATATATTCAAATAATGTAAATGCAATGGTAGCAATCAAAAATTTTATAAACGGTTTTTTATATAATTTTTTGGTGGCCATCAACAGTAAAACTGCTCCAAAACCATATATTGGACAAATAGGTCCAAATAGAAATCCTCTTTTTACAAAATAGCCATGAACAAATAAAGCATAAATTGTTTCTATTAACCATCCTAAAAAAGAATATATGAAAAAATAGATGATATATTCAATTATTTTATCTTTTGTAGTTTTTGCTAACACTACTTCTCTTTCCATAAACTTCCCTTTATTTCCTTTCTATTTCATATCATTTTGTATTGATTTTAATGCTTCTTGCGTTACTTTACTCTTATCAAATTTATTAATAATAAGTACTAAGATTCCTACTAATAAAAAGGTAATTGCATAAATAATTAAACTTGATTTCCAGTCTCCTCTCATTAAAGTATTTCCTGCAAATGTTGAAGATACTACTGAGGGTAATCTAGCAAATGTAGCTATTAATATAAATCTTAAAGGCTTAATTGGTAACAAGCCTGCGATATATACTAATAAATCTTTTGGTGTTCCTGGTATCATAAACAGAATAAGCATAATCCATTCAATTTTCTTCGGATTTTTAAATAGTTTACTGTTTTCTATCTTTTTTACTTTTTCCTCATCACAAATATCATAAACAAATCTTCTTCCCAATTTTCTTACTAAAAAGAATATTGCCGTTGTGATAATACATACAGATATGGTTATAAATAATAGACCTCCCCATCCGCCATAACACATACCTGCTAAAATTTCTATGGGTTCTCCTGGTAATATGATTAAAAAAACTTGTGCTACCTGTAATCCAAATAACATTAATAATCCAATAAAACCTGAATCATTTACTTTGTTTTTAAACGCTTCTTGTCCTTCTATTGTACTTAAATTTTTCATAACAGGTATTAAATATGCAATAACACCTATAATAATGACTGCTGCTATGATTGCTAATAGTATTCTAAATATCTTTATCTTACTTTTTCTACTCATATTTATCCTTTCTGTTTATCGTAATAAACATAACATATATATTATACCACATTTTTCCTAAAATGTATGCATTTTGCATTATATTTTATCTTACATTTTTGTCATATTTAGTATAGCAATGATTTATTAAATATTTTTTTACGAAATATTAAAATTTTCTTAAGATAAAAAAATAAAGCATTATATGCTTTATTTTTCCAATAAATCCTTTTATTTTATTCTTTTTTCCAAGTCATTACATATTCTGTTTCATTAAACTGCTCATTTAATTGTATTTTGTTATTTTTAAATTGTCGTTTTGAAAAAAATAGAATCCCATTCATATTTTTTTCAAATATTTTTACATACATTTCTATATTTTCTTCTAGATTATCTCTGCAATGATTTAACAATTTAGTTCCAATTCCATTTCCTCTTTTTTCTTCTTTTACATATATGGCTTTAATTTCATTGTCACAAATAGAAATAAATCCTAAGATTTCGTCATTCTCAACATATACATAGGTTTTATAATTTTCTAAAAAATCTAATTTTGTTTGATTATAGATTTCTAACCAATAATCTTTTTCAATAAAGCTATTTGCTTTAAAATTTCCTTTAACCCATATTGTCATAACATTTGTTAAATCTTCTTCTTTTATTTTTCTTATCATATCATATCATCACCTTTTCCTTTGTTTCCTTAAATCTAACAAAAAAATGTGTATTTTTCAATATGTTTGTGTTAAAATTTGATGTCCAATTTTTGCTATTATATTCCACCTAAAATTCATCTGGATTTACCCCTAATCTTCTAAAGTTATCATTGATTTTTTGCATATTTCCATACATTCCGTTCTTAATCTCATATATGTAATTATCCTTTTCTGGATTATTTGTTTCACAATTTAACTCTTTTTCTATGTCATATTTAACTCTTCTAAATTCAAAAGATATTCCATTTTCTGTATAATCTTCTGATGCATAATCCCCTTCCATAATAAAATAATTTGCTATTGTAGTTTCTAACAGATTTGCATCTTTTTCTTGATTTCTAATCACATCAAAAGAGAATCCTACACTTCCCACATTAATCAATGTTCTATTATAAATTTTATCTAAAAATGGATGATGAATATGCCCATAAAGTACAATATCAGCTTTTTTGTGAGATATTGTTTTATCTGTTGGTAAAAACATTTTATATTTTGTTTCAATACTATCCTCATTAATTATTGGTTCTCTATCTGTCCATGGTGTTGCATGAAACAATCTAACTAGACTTCCATTTAACACAAATTCATAACAAAATGGTAAATCATTCAACCATTTCATTTGTTCTTTATTTAATAGACTTTGGTTCCATTTTAATCGTTTTCTTTCAATATCTGACATCTTACTGATGTCATGATTGTTTTCAGAAAAATGCCTGTCACAATTTCCGCGTATAATAACATCACATTTCTCTTTGACTAATTTTAAACATTCTAGAGGATGATTTCCCTTAGCAATAATATCTCCTAAACATATAATCTTATCAATATGCCTCTTTTCTATATCTTTAAATGTCGTTTTTAATGCTTCTAAATTCCCATGAATATCTGAAATAATAGCAATTCTCATAATTTCTTATTGATATATTTTTAATAAGTATATCTTATACTCCTTTCTTTATTTCCTATTAACATTATATTGATTTTTCTCTAATTGGTCAAATGTTTCAGTTTTATTAATCTATTAAATTCTTCTTCTAATTCTGTTTTTCTTTTTTCATCTTTTGTTATTGATAATTCTGAGCTGATTTGCGATAATTTAAATTCTAGTAATAATCTATCATTTTCATTATTATTTTTTTGCTTTTTTAATTTTTCCTTTTCATATTGTAAATAACTAGAATAATTCCCTGCATATTCTTCTATTTTATGATCTCTAATTCTCCATATATCTGTTGCAATATGATCTATAAATGTCTTATCATGTGTAACCAATAAAATAGTACCATTATATTTCTTCAATAAATCCTCTAAAGCTTCAATAGAAGGAATATCTAAAAAGTTTGTAGGCTCATCCAATAATAACAAATTGTTTTCTGATACCAATATTTTAGCAATAGATACCTTTACCCTTTCTCCTCCACTTAAGTCTTCTATCTTTTTTTCTAAATCCTTGTCCTTGAATAGTAAATTTGCTAATATATTTTTTACAATCTCTTCTGCGTAATTTGTATCTTTCATGACATTTTCTATAATAGAAGTATGCATATTTAAATTGGTAAAGTCTTGACTAAAATATCCTATTTTAACATTTGGATTTATTTTAATGCTCTGATGTTGTTGTTGCATAATTTCCTTTACTAATGTTGTTTTTCCTATTCCATTTTCACCGATCAAAGCAGTTTTACTATTTGTTTTTACAATACCATTTGCATTTTTAAATAGTATTTTATCTCCTAATTGAATATTTAGGTTTTCTATACGAATGGCAATTTTACTTTTTACCTTTTGGTCTGTTTGATATTGCATACATATCTTAGAATTGTTTTGTGGCCTTTCTTTTACTTCTAATTTATCTAATCTCGTTTTTAATGCATTTGTATGTCCTTCTAGCTTTTCTCGTATATTTTCAACACCTCTCTTATGTAGTCTTGCTTCAGAGTTTCCCATTCTTTTGGGTGTTTTTCGAACTTCTCTAGCTGTATTTTTTGAAATTTGAATAGCTTTTTCTAATCTATGTTTTTCCTCTATATATTGTATATATTCAAATTCTTTTCTTTTGGTTTCTGCTTCTTTTTGTAATTTATACTTCGTATAATTTCCCTCATATTTTTTTACTTTTCCTTCGGCTATTTCAATAATGGATGTACAGATTTCATCTAATAAACTTCTATCATGTGATATAAGAAGTATGGGACCTTTATACCTTTTCAATTCTTTTTCTACATAGTTTATTGCATTTCTATCTAAATTACTTGATGGTTCATCTAATAGCAAGATTCCATTTTGATTTACTATCTTTTTATTAAATGCTTGTTTCTTTTTTTCTCCACCACTTAAATACTTGTTTTCAGAATCAAGTTCTTCAAATTGCTCCATATATATGATATTTTGATGACAAATAATTTCTCCTGTATCTGGTTTTATTCTACCAGAAATCATATCTAGTAATGTCGTTTTTCCAGAGCCGTTTTTTCCTACAATCCCCACCTTTTCATTTTCATATATTTTTAAATGCTCGATTTCTAATACTTTTTTATCTCCATAATATTTAGTTATATTTTTTAATTCTAATACCATAAAAACTCCTCCTTTAATCATATTAAAGAAGGAGTTTATTATTTATCTCATTTGATACTTATATATGTTCAATATTATTAACGTATTCATTTTTATATAAGATATATTATCTTGAAAATTTGCATTATTAATAAACCATTCTAAAATATGATTATATATTATTTCATATATTTTAGTTTATTAATAATCATTATCTTTGCACCTATTTAACCTTTCTTTTATTTTCATTTACTATTTTATCACATCTTCATTTATTTTTCAATCCCATTTTCTTTTTATGCTAATCCATAGAAGAATCTTCTATATAATAAACTTTTCTTTTGAAGATAAATTTGTTTGTTTTTTTCCAGTAAAACAATAAACAGCCTAAAATAAATATGATGGCTAACACAGCTAATGTAATATGAGAGTATTGTTCAAAAATAGTAATCATATTTACCCAATTTTCACCTACCATATTGCCTATTGTTAGTAGGACTGTATTCCATACAGCTGAACCTGCTGTTGTATAAAGTAGAAATTTTCCCATAGACATTTTACTAATTCCTGCTGGAATAGATATTAAACTTCTAACAATTGGAATAAATCTACAGAAAAATACTGTTTTATTTCCTTTTTCATAAAACCATTTATCTGCCTTATCAATATCCTCTGCTTTTAATCTTAACATTTTTCCAATTTTTCCAGAAACAACTTTTTTTAGTCTTTCTTTACTTAAAACTCTTCCTGCATAATATAAAACAAGCGCTCCTACAAGTGATCCTATAGTTGCTGCCACAATCATAACCACTAGATTAAGACCTGTATAAGTCGTCATAAATCCGCCAAATAACAATACTGCCTCTGATGGAATTGGTGGAAAAATATTTTCAATTGCAATTAAAAAAAATACCCCTAAATATCCAAATTGTTCCATTATGGATAGCATTATCTCTTGCATATATTTTCTCCTTTTTTATAAGATGGTTGTAGTATACTATTAAATCATATTCTTGTCAACTTTTTTTACAAAATACCTTTTTATAAGAAAAAAAAGATGTTAAACATCTTTTTTCTTTTTCTATTCATTCTTTTCTTTTTCTCCATTATACTCATTTACTAAATATAATGGTCTATTTTTACTTTCATTAAAGATTCTTCCTAGATATTCGCCTATAATACCAAATAATAAAATTTGTACTCCTGAGAAGAATAAAATTAATAATATAATTGCTTGATATGCTTGTATTGCTGTACTTGTTACAATACATTTTACAATCACATATATAAAATATATAAATAAAAGTATAAATGTTGGTATACTAATATATGTTGATATTCTAAGTGGTGATGTGGTAAATGATGTGATTCCATCAATTGCTAAATCTACTAACTTTTTGTAATTCCATTTTGTTTGACCTGCAATTCTTGGATCCCTATCATACAATACCTCTTTCTTTTTGTAACCAATCCAACTAAACATACTTTTAGAATTTCTTTGAGATTCTCTCATTTTTTTCAATGCATTCACACATCTTCTATCTAATAATCTGAAATCACCTGTATCTTTTTGAATTGGAACATTTGTTAAATGTTGAAGTACTCTATAATACATTTTAGATGTAAATTTCTTTAACCAAGTCTCCCCTTTTCTTGAATTTCTTTTAGCATAAACATCATCATATCCTTCTTCCCAGTATTTTACTAATTCTGGAATCAATTCTGGTGGATCTTGTAAATCCGCATCCATAAATATGACACAATCTCCTGTTGCATAATCTAATCCTGCAATCATGGCAATTTCTTTTCCAAAATTTCTAGAAAAATCAACATAACTGATTCTTTTATCTTTTTGGCGATATTCTTTTATTAAATTAATTGTATTATCTTTACTTCCATCATTTACAAATAAGATTTCAAATTCATAATTCTCCATAGAATTCATTAATTTTTCTAATCTTTCATATAGTGGTGGTAATGATTCCTCTTCATTATATGCTGGTATAATTATGGTTATTTTTTTCATTGTTTTCACTTCCTTATTTATTTGTTTTAAATGCAAAAAAATTCACTTATAAAAAGTTTAGTATAATAGCAATGACAGGTCATGGTTACTTTTGTTATAACATAGTCTATATTTAGTACTGTATAAAGTAAAAATACTCCTATCATTCTTATAGTATCGTAAAAGATCTTTCTAATAAAAATTCTGTTCATTTTTCTTTTGTAGTTTCTTCTGTAGAATTAAATAGCATTTTAAGATTGGTAAAATAGGCAATAGGCAAACAGAATAGATATAATAATTTCCATAGTAGTTGCTAGATTTCCTTTAACTACTTTTTTATTATATCAATAAATATATTTCTTGTAAAGAATATGTTTATTTCTTATTCTTAAAATAATAACTTTTTATCATTCCAGGAATAAATAGAAGTATATATATTATTTTGTTTTTCATCCCTTTTATATTCCCTATGCCATATTGTTTTGTTAAATAACTAAATAAAATATAATGTTTAATAACATATAGTCTTTTTTGAAAAGGTACTCCTGTCATATCATGCTCTTCTAATATTTCTTTAAAATAAGAAAGATGTCCATAAGGATTTTCTTTAAAAATTTTTCTAATATTTTTTGTGTATCCATCTTCTTTATAATCACATAGCATAATCGGTTTATTCATACACTTTATTTTGTATTTTAAATCCATTTCGTGGTACATTCTGGCCTCTGTTGAAAACTTTTCATGATTTTCAATTTTGTATGTATATTGCTTTCGAATATCTGTAAAAAATACAATGGCCTTTTCCCCTGTTTCTTGTTCTTTGAAATATAGGTCAAACATGGTAGTTTCTTCTTTTTGAAATCGGTTTCCAATATTATTTCCTTTTAAGTCATATTTTAGAAAACATAATCCATACAAATCTTTTCTTTCCTTTGTTTCTCCATAAGCCTGTAAAATATCTAAAAATGCATTATCCGAAAATACATCGTCAGAATCACATTCTACAATTAATTCTCCATTAACATATGGAATAGCATGGTTAATGGCTGCCATCTTTCCTTGATTTTCTTGTTTATAATATTGTATTTCTAGTTTGCTTTCATTTATATACTGACTGACAACCTCTTTGGTATTGTCGTTAGACCCATCATCCACAATTAACCATTGCACTTGGATATTCTTTTTATATTCCTGACAAAATTCTAGATTTTTAACAATACTCTTATATAAATTGCCAAGCATATCAGCTCTGTTATAAGTTGGTGTAATAATTGATAATTTCATATTATTCTTCCTTTAATAATTTTTCTAATTGTTTTATGATATGATGATTCTCATATGTTTGTTTTTCATCATCAAATGTCCTTATATTGTTTTCAATGATATATTTTAGTTTATTATAAATTTCATGTTCATCATTTTCCACAATCATTGCATTTTTATAATTTTCTACTGCTTCTCTTGCTGCAGTATTGGTAATGAGAATAGGTTTATTTAAAATTTTTGCTTCTTCTAAAACCATTCCATAGCCTTCAAATTTAGAAAGTAGGCAAAAGATATCTGTTTGCTTCATATATGGATATGGATTTTCTTTTGCACCTAATAAAAAAAATGTTTTTTCTAAATGTTCATCCTTAATGAGTTTTTCTAGGGCTTGTCTTTCTGGTCCATCACCAATGATATAAAATTTATGATTATAATGGTTTGCAATTAATTCTCTATGAACACGAATTAATCTATCAATTCCTTTTTGTTTTACTAACCTTGCAACCGTCAAGAAATTCATTTGACGAGCATCAAATGAAAAATCTATCTTTTCTTCTGCTTTTTCTATTACCTTTTGTGCATCTATATAATTATAGATAACCTCTTCTGTCGGTTTCATGTTTGGATATCGTATATCAAACACTTCTTTATTGTCTTTGCTAACAAATATTAATTTTTGATATTGATTATAAATTCTTCTATCTATCATTAACTTTAATTTTGCTTTTAAACCATTTCCATATACTTTTGAAATATCATTATGGATCCATGCAATTTTTCTCGTTTTTTTATTTTTCGTACTAAATAGCCTTGTAATTGGTCCTTCTAAGAAAGCTATTTCTATATCATAATCGCCTTGTATATATGTTTTGTAATATTGCTTTTGAAAGCATAAGATTTTTAATGATATTTTGATTTTTTCAAATCTGCTAAATTTCTTATATGGTTTATCAAATAGCCTTTTTACTTTTATATTCTTATTTAAACTCTTTTCCAGTTCGCCTTTTCCATAAATCGTAAATATCGTAATATCAAATGTATCACTTAATTGATTTACCATATCCACTAATACTCTCTCTGCTCCTCCTAACGTTAAACTGGTTATTCCAAATACTATTTTTTTCATATTTCTCCTTTTACACAAACTTTTCCTGTAATTTATCTCTTACAAATTTCATTCTTGCTAAGCTTGTATATATTTTTAATGTAAAATTATTAACACTTCTCATATATAAATTTTTTAACCCTTTGTTCTTTAAATAAGTATTTTTCTTCCAATTTACAAATTGTGTATTTAATGATTTCCATGCCATATTAATGATTTCTCTTCTTTCCTTTTTATCTTCAATCATCACCATTCTAAGCATAGAACTACATAAAATATATCTTGCATAGGTATACTCTATTTCCTTTTGATATTCTTCAAACAAGTTATTCTCTTTGTAATATTCTATAACATGCCCCAAAACATCAATAATTTCTTTTGTCCTTGTATTTTGTACATTTGAAATAGAATTTTCTCTTTGTACATAATGAATCAATGGTTTTTGAACAATCCCATAATGATGTATGAATGGTAATAATTTATAGAAGAATTCTACATCTTCATATCGGTATCCTTTTGGGAACTCTAAATGGTTATTTTGTACAATTTCTCTTTTAATTAATTTATTCCATGCAACCACTCTGGTATGGATAAACATCTCTTTTTTATTGTTATATTGTTTTCCTTTACTTTCTAATGTCTTATCTGGATATTCCCATAGAAAATCACATTCTACATAATCCAAATCTTCTTTTTTCGCTTTATTATACATTTCTTCATACATATTGGTTTCAACATAGTCATCAGAATCTAAAAAAGCAATATATTCTCCCTTAGCATGTGGAATTGCATAATTTCTAGCATCTGATAACCCACCATTTTCTTTTTCCAAATAAATAATTTTATTCGGATATTTTTCTACAAATTGTTTGGCAATCGCCTCTGAAGTATCTTGACTTCCATCATTCACAAGTAAAATTTCAATATCTTCTAAAGTCTGATTTACCAAAGATTGCAAACATTTTTCTATATAGTTTTCGACATTATAAAATGGAACAATGATACTAACCTTTATCATGATTTAACCTTTCTTCTTAAACTTAAATACCATCTTATATTTAAGCTTAACATTATTTTTCTGAATAGTTGTCTTATATCTTTTGCCTTAATATTTTTTGTCATCTTTCTTTTTCTAATTTCTTTTATATATTCCTTCTGGTCTTTTTTCTCTAATGTTTCTATTTTTAATAAAATTGCATTTGTATAATAAATTTTTAATGTTTCTGCCGTTTTTTTGTTTAATTTATATCTCTCAATTTTTAATAAAGCTTCATCATATTGTTTTAATGCATCATTTGCTTTTTTCTTTGTTTTTTCATAGCTATCATTTCGTGTAATGCTTCCTTTTACTTGTACATAATGATATCCATAAAAATTAATAGAAATCATAGTTTTGGCAAGTACAATCACAAATGGCATTAATCCAAAATCCTCATGTTCTGTTCCCACTTTAAATTCTAATTTGTTTTTTATGAATATGTCTTTTTTTATCACATATACACAAGGAGAATCTAATAAAACATCTGTAGCATATAGTTCCTCAAAGCCTTCTTCTCCTGTTTTATCTTCAAACACAGGTCCATCTACAGTTTCTATGACTTTTCCTTTTTCATTTTCTCTTTGCAATTTAAATTTAATTAAATCAATACCCTTTTCCATATATTGTTTTACTAAACCATATAAATGGATATCTAAATAATCATCTGCATCCAAAAACAAAATGTATGTTCCTTTTGCTTTTTTGATTCCATAATTTCTTGTATCGGCAACCCCTGTATTTTTCTTTTTGTAATAGGAAATGATTTTGGGATTTTTTTCTTTGTATTCTTGTATAATTTTATCAGATGCATCTGTGCTTCCATCATTAATTAATACAATTTCCAAATCTTCATCTTTTTGTTTTAAAACAGATTCCATACATCTTTTTAATGTTTTATCCGCATTATATACGGGAATAATGACACTTAATTTTTTCAATATTCTCTCCATCTTTCTTTTTAAAATATTGTTTCTAATGTTTTTACAATGTTTTCATTATATGTTTGATCATCAAATGGTCGTTTTAGTTCATATCCATTTTGTATAAATTCTTTCATTGCCATATAGATAGCTTGTGTATCTTTTTCTACCACAATGCCTCTTCCATCTTCTACTTGTTCATAATCAGATACTTTTGTCGTTATGATTGGTTTATGTAATACAAAACTTTCCAAATACACAACTGGATATCCTTCATAATCAGAAGATAAAATAATACAATCACTAATCCTAAAATATGGATATGGATTTTCTTTTCTTCCTAAGAAGAGGATTGTATCCTCTAGTTGGTATTCGTTTACCTTTTGTTTGTATAAATCTGTATCTTGACCATCTCCAATAAATATAACTTTAAATTTAAATCTTTCCTCTTTTAATTTCTTAGAGGCTTCTATGATTCTTGTTAACTTTTTTTGTCTTTCATCATGTCTTCCTATGTTTAAGAAAATAGGAATCTCTTCCTCGGCTATTTTTTGTATATGTTCCTCTATAATTGGTTCTTTTGCCTTTTCTATAATGTCTTTTCCATTTATTAGATTATTACAGGTAATAACTTTATCTTTTAAATCCGGAAAAATCTCTGTAAAACTCTTTGTTCCTTCTTTTGAGACAAATACAATATGATGAAATTCTTCACAACTTACATTTTTAAAAAAAGCTCTCACTTCTTCTTTATTTCCTTGGTATAAAGTCAAATAGTCTGCATGACACCACAATGCTGAATTTTTTGATGCTGTTCTTGCCATAAAACTACTTGCCAAAGAATAGGTCGCAAAACTTGCTGAAAAGTCAAATTTATTTTTATATTTTATCATAAATTTTAGTCTATTATATAAATTACATATCTTTCTTAAGATAACATATTTATTATTGTTCGTGTTATATTCTACAACTTTTATTTTGTTACTTAATCTGCCTAAAAACACACCCTCTTTTTTTTCTAATGCAATCGTTATATCATAACCCTTTTCTGATAAATCATTTACTAATGTAACAAGTGCTGTTTCTATTCCACCTAAGTCTAAGTTATGTGTTGCAAAAAAAAGCTTTTTCATTCAATTTCTCCTCTATTTAGACATTATTTTCTTCATTATCTTATCATTATATTGTTTTTTTTGCAACTTTTTTCTGAGCAATAAACAGTTTTATAATGTTATTGATGACACTGTTCTTGATAAGAAAAATAAGACATACTCCCTCATAGTTTATTGTAGAAAATAACTGAGACAGAATCTTACAATTTCATCTCAGTTATTAAATAATTTTTATTAAATTTTTTAATTAATCCATCTCTTTACTTTTAGTTTCTGTTTTCTTTTTTTCTTTACATTTTTTTAAACTTATTACAATGATAAAAATCACAATAGAAATTACTGTAATGACTCTTCCTTCCTTAAATCCTTTTGGTACATAAGAAAGTTTAATTTCTTGTTCTCCTTTTTCTAATGCAAATGTTATAAATCCATTTGAATTCTCCAAATTAGCCTTCTTACCATTTACCTCTAAACTCCATCCTTCTTCATAAGGAATTGTCGTAAATACATAACTTTTTTCTTCTACGATATTTGCCGTTGCTTTTAATGTACTATTGTTAAATTCTACATTTTGTATTTGGTTTTCCTCAACTTTTTGGTATGCTTCTTCAAAATTGGTCAAATTTAATTCCTTTAGCATAAATTCTTTTAATTCAATCGTATCATTTATATTAAATTCTAATTTTAGCTTTAAAGTGTCTTCATCTTCTACATTTTTAATTTTTAAAATTCCATTTTTATTCATACCCAAATATTCATCATAGTACTGATCATTTATATATACTTTAAAAGCTCTTCCATCTAAAGCATAAGGCGTCGTAATCCAAAAATATAATTCTTCTTTTACACTGCTAATATCAAAGGTAAGTTCAATATAAGATTTTTCCTTTTCTCCTTTATAATAATTTCCTTCTTTAGTAACACCTTCCATTTGCATATTCTTCACCGGAATATCATTAAAATATTCTAAATTACAATCTGCTATTTGATTTAATAAATCCGTTTGTATGTTAAAAGGATCTTGGTTCATATCTACTTCTTCTATTTTTTTATTGGTAACATAGCCAATACTTAAAGGATAATTATTTTGATATAATGCCCCTTCCTCTAAATCTTTTACTGGTTCATAATACCTTACTGGTTCTTTTGCTATCTTATAACGAATTCCAAATATGCTATCCGTTAAAAGCGTATTTCCATAGCCATAAGATGGGAAATAAATATACCAGTTATATCCTATTTTTTTCATGAAATCCACTTGGTTTTGGTCAAATGTTGAACTTGAATGTCCTACCCCGTTATAATTAAATAATAATGAATCATTCAAAAAGAAATTTTCTTCCTTTTCCATTCTATAGAAGCCAGAATCATATTCTTTTGCCTGAGCTACTATTTTATCATAATATTTTAAATCATCCATGTAATTATTTCTTCCTGAATGTCCCATCCCATTAAATGAAGAAATAGCATTAATTAAGAGCTCTGTTATACATACTAGTGCAAGTAAAATAGAAAAAATTGTTTTTCTATATTTTATAATAAGTGATAACATGATTCCATAAAATAACATTAAAAACATAGATAAGTATATTAGGTTTTCTTGTAAGAAAGAATTTTCTTGCATTTTGATTAACCATATCACTGCAATATATACGAAAGTCATAGGTAACACCCATTTCCAATTGACTTTTTTCTTTGTTTCTTCTAGTGCTTTTGCTGCTATTGCAATCAATAAAAATGATAAAATAAATGAATATCTGTATGGAAAACCTACAGGCTCTTTTAATCCGTGCCAAAGTAAGTTAATTAATTTTGTTTGAAAACTAATTATCACGATTGCTAAAAAGGCTAAGCTAAAAATTTTCTTTCGAATCGAGATATTGGGATTAAAGAAATAGATTCCTGTTAATAAAAGTGTAAATAAGCCCACATAAACATTTGGTAAACCTGCAATTCCTAATTGTTCATTATTTACTGCTCCAACTAATAATTTTCCACCTAAACTTAGCAATTCAAAGTTTCTAGAAAAAGCCGTTTCCCAGTCAATTGTAAATCCTGTACCTTTTCCAGTTTGTAATGTAAAAATAACTGGTAACAAAATAACCGCCGCTATTCCAATTCCTAATAAACTATATAATGCAAATTTCAAAAATTGTTTTATTCTTTTTTTCCATTCAATCTTTTGTGATAAGTTATCATACAAGAAATATAGTCCTGTAAAAATAGCTGCCGCATATCCTGTATAAAAATTAACAATAAAAGATAACGCTAAAGTTATTACATACATCTTATATTTATTTTGGCTTGTTAGTTTTTCTACTCCTAATACCATAAGTGGTAATAAAATAAGATTATCTATCCACATAACATTCATATGGTAAGTAATATTATATCCACAAAAAGCATAACTTAGACATAGAATTGCTAAAATCCATTGATTCCTTACCTTTTCTCTTAAGAAAAAATACATTGTCACAGCACAAGATACTATTTTTAATCCTGTAACAATAATAATTGCTTCTGTAATCCAATGATTGGAAAATAAAAGAAAAATGATATTATATGGACTCATAAGATAATAAGCCCATACTCCTATCATATTTCCTCCTAAGCCTTTAGCAAAGGTAAAAAAAACTGAATCCTCTCCAAAGAAGCAATTTCTTAAATAAGCCCAAAATGGAATATATTGTCCTGCAGTATCTCCTGCAATCATAGATTTTTCTCCAAATGGATATACTTTACAAATTATCATTTGTAATAAAAACATACAAGTGGCAACTAAAATAATATATATTAAGCATTTATACTTTTGATATATGTTTTTTATCATTTTTTATTTTTCCTTTCTCTAATACCCAAATTCCAATAAAAATTATAAATGAAATTCCTGCTAATAGCATTCCTAGTTTAAATCCTCTTGGAATAAAATATAAATGAATTTCATACTCTCCTGGTTCTAATTCAATGCCACAAAATGCATTACTCATTCCATGAACTTCTACTTGTTCTCCATTGACTGTTGCTCTCCAACCATCATCATAGGCAATTGGTAATACAAGATAGGTTTTATTCGTTACGAAAGCCTTTCCATCCAAGGTATTTTTTTCAATTTTCTCTAAAGAAAATTGATTTTCATCTTGATTTAAATCTTGAATTTGTTCTTCTATTTTTTCATTATCAGTTGCATAAAGATAGATTATATGTTCTGGATTGTATGTTTCTTCTTCTACTCCAATTTCAAACTCATAAGTTTCTCCCTCATTTAAGTGTTTAATTCCTTTAATTCCAGCTTCAGTTGACCATAAATCTGCATATTTTTTGAATTGAGGTGTGCCTTCTTTATAAAGTTGTAATTCCCAATCACTATATACATATAAATTAATATCTTTTTTAGCTGTTACTTCATATTTCCATAAAATTTCACCATCTTTTTCTTCTTCTGTCTTTGTATAAGTTAATAAATCTTCTGCTTCTTCCAATGATTTCATATATTTTTCTTTAGTACTATTTTCATTTTTATTCATACTAGATAAAATTTCATTTTGCATTTCAAATGGATTTTCAGCTTCTAATACATTTTCATTTACAAAATAGCCAAATGGAATCATATTTTTATTTTCATATAAATATAAATTCTCCACAGTATCAATTAATTCAAAACCATAAACTTCATTCTCTTCTAAAGGAGTTTCTGTAATATAATATTTTACACCTGCTAAAGTATAATTAAAATAGGTTCCACTATATGAAGTAATCCATAATTGCTCTGCTCTTTGAATATTATATCCTAATTTATACATATTTTCGATGGTAATTCGGTTTCTAGAAGATGTAAAAAATCCGGATATTACTATAACCATATTTTAATGACATATTGCTTCCATAATTGTCTGGTATGAATACAATTCGGTCTGTTTCTTTATTTTCAACATGTTGTAATAATTCTTCCATTGCTTTATCATACTTTGTTACTTGCTCTTCTGAAAAATATTTATCATTTGAAATCGTACTATTTCTCATTCCTATCCCTAAATCAAAGCATACAACAATTACTAAAAGAACCGTCCAAAATTCTTTTCTCTTTTTACTGATAGTTTGCCTAAAAAATACAATCCACATAATTATAAAAGTTAGACAAGATAAAATGATTGAGAAATATGAAATTTCATAACCATCAGAAGTTAAATAGCCTAATTTTTTTATTATAATTTCAATGGCTGTTAATAAGAAAAATATAATTCCACTTACAATTAAGTGTTTCTTTTTAATTTCTTCTCGATTTTGATAAGCTCTAAATGCCATAAGGATTAATGTTAAACTAAGTGTAAAAGAATAGCGATAGTTAAAGAAATTTGGTCTTGCAAATCCATGCCACATTTTATCTAAAAATGGAGACACAATTGGTAGCAATAAGAAAATTGTAACAAGTGAAAACATTACTTTTTCTCTCTTTGGTATTTTCGAATTCATAAAATATGTTGGAAGTAGTAATAAAATGAGTGTTCCCGAAAATACGAGACATGCTTTTTGGGTAAATAAATAATTATAATTATTGAAAATGACATTGAAAAATAGTCTAATTTTATCAATATCAAACTCAAATAGCTTTAATGGTTCTTTTATAATATTCCCACTTGATTGCATAAAGCTTGGTATAAATAAGAACATAATTAACCCAAAAGAAATCGCAATTCCTACTAAAAATTTAAACAATGACTTAGCAAATTGTAATAAACTTTCTTTGGTAAAGAATTTCTCTTTTTTTACTATATAATATTTTGCCAAATAATAAATTCCTGAGAAAAACGCTACCATAAATCCCATATAATAATTCATAAATAGTGTATATGCTAAAACGATTATATATGGACAGATTTTTTTGGTTTTTATGTATTTGTCCACAAAAATTAAAACAATTGGTAACATATAAACAGCATCTAACCACATAATATGGAACCCATAGCTCATAACATAGCATGAAAATGTATACATAAGTCCAAATAGCACCGCATCCCATTTTTTGTATTGGTATGATTTGCTTAAGAATAACATAAAAAAGTTTCCAATTAATATTAATTTCATTAAGGTAATGAATTCTACAAACCAGTACATATTTTCTGGTTTAAAAAACACAACTAACAAATTAAGTGGTGATGCTAAATAATAAGCAAAGGTGGTTAAAAAAACATTTCCTAATCCTAAATTCCATGACATAAATAGACTTTTTCCATTTAATAAGACTTCTCTAAAATAACAAAAAAAGTTCACATATTGTTGATAAGCATCACTTTTTAAAATGGTTTTATCCCCAAACGGAACCACCTTTGTCATAATAAGATAAACAATGTACATAGCAATAATTAATAATGTTAAAATGGTATATCTATTTTTTAAAAATTTTATTGTTTTCTCTTTTATTTTTTCCATTGCATTTTCCATATTTATTATTTCTCCATTGTACTTTTTTCATGATTCTCATTGTTATTTTCTTCTTCTGTTTTTGTATCTTTTTTGTCTTTGAAAGTATAAAATTTACTAATTAAAAAATTTAAAATAACAATAATTACATTAATTCCACATTTACTGATAATTGGTGGAATTGGTGTTCTAAATAAAATAAAACATCCTCCAAATTCAATTACCATTGTTACTGCTCTTCCTGCTACAAATTTTAAAAATTCAGAAAATTTTTCTTTGAATCCTTTTGCTTTAGAATGAAATACCCAATCCTTATTTGTAAAATAAGCAAATAAAATTGCTAGGGAAATTGCTATAAAATTAGATAAGTCCTCATTCCATTTTAAAATACTTGTCATAACATAAAATGAGCCGATATTAACTAATGTTGTTAATACTCCAAATATTACATATAATATAATATCTCTTGTTAAAAATTTTTTTGCTAAATCTTTTATTTTTTCCATTTCATTCCTCTTTTCATTTAATCAATTTTATCTTTTATAATATACTTCGGTCTGTTCTTAATTTCCATATACATTTTGGCAATATATTCAGAAAGAATTCCAATAGAAATCAACTGAACACCTCCTATAAATAGAACAGATATAATGGTTGAAGCATATCCTGGCACGTCTTGTCCTTGATATAAAGTTTGTATTAAAACTTGTATTCCTAATATGATGGCAATAGCTGAAATAATAAGTCCAGCAATAATTGATATTTTAAGTGGCATTGTTGAGAATGAAATAATTCCTTCTTTTGCATAGCGAAATAGACTGAAAAAATTCCATTTTGATTTTCCTGCCGCTCTTTCATGATTTGTAACCTCAATGTATTTTGTATCAAATCCAACCCAAGAAAAGATTCCTTTAGAAAAACGATTATATTCTTTTAGCTCTAAAATAGCATCTACTACTTGTCTTTTCATCATTCGAAAATCTTGTGCACCTTGTTTTACTTCAACTTTACTACTTCCATGCATAATTCGATAAAACTGTCTAGAAAGTAAATTTCTAATTTTAGATTCTCCTTTTCTATCTTTTCTAACAGTTGTTACAACATCAAAACCTTCTTTAATTCCTTCTATCATTTCCAATATTTTTTCTGGTGGATGCTGTAAATCAGCATCCATAATTACGACCAAATCTCCTTGACAATTTTCTAATCCTGCATACATTGCTGATTCTTTGCCAAAATTCCTTGAAAAACTAATGATACGGATATTTTCATCTTTCTTTTTCATCTCTTTTAATTTACTTAAAGTTTTATCTTTGCTCCCATCATCAATAAATAAAACTTCATATTCAAATTCATTTTTTATTTTCTCAATTACTTTATTATGAATTTCTTCATTAAATAGTTCTATTACTTCTTCCTCATTGTAACATGGAACAATGATAGATATTTTTTGCATCTTTTTTCTTCCTTTCTTTTAGAAATTGCATAAATGTAATACATCATCTTCAAAAATTAATTGTTCATCATTATAATAATTCCAATTTTTTTCTTTAAATTCTTTTTGAATTTCTTCATTTTTTTCAATTTGTTCCAAATTTCTTCCTGTATAATATCTGATCACTCTTAAAGCTGACCAATCTTTATATAAAGCTTTTAGATTCATATCTCCAGTTGCTTTCATATTCGGATATGTATAATTTGGCATTTTATCTTCATAAAATGCTATTTTGGTAATTTGTTTTCCCGTTTTTTCTTCATATTCCAAAATTTTAGCTTGAATCTGTTCTACATTTTGTCTATCGATTCCATTTACAATATAATTATCAATATTATATCTCATAAATGAAACAAATTGAATTCCTAAAAATATAGTAGCTATCATTAAGATTCCTATTTTTGTCATTTTCCTAATTTCAATTCTCATTGTTGCATAAATTAATAAAATGCCAATTAAAGATGCAACTGGATAAGAACTTCTAGCAACAAACCAAATAGAATTGGTATCCTGCATAATTTGTGGTGTAATAGTAACAAAAACAGTTCCTATTATGATATAGAAAATTCCTAATATTTCTAGAATTTTTGTTTTTATACTTTCTGCCTTTTTTATTATTTGATAAATTAGAAATACAACTAACCCTAGTAAGATAATTGCAAATAGGTATTTAGGCAATAAATCATAATTTGCAAAAATCATACTTTTTGTTCCTTCATAAATCTTTTTCAATGACTCAGTAAGGATAATGTCTCCCTTTACACGAGAATTGGTAAAAAGAAATCTTACCATAATAAAATTTAAAATTGCTGGTATTCCATATACAAGTGCTACTAAGATATTGTTTTTGATAAATTCTTTTACATTTTTTGAATATTTTATAATATATAACATTCCAACAGCTACAACTAGTCCAACAGTTCCTTGGTAACAACAATTAGCAATCAACATAAAAATCAATGCCCAAAAAAATGCTATTTTCTTTCCCTCTAGAAACTTTTTTATTTGCTCTACTGCTAAAACACATAATAGAACAGATAACATTAAAAATCCTTTTTCAACATAGACAAATAGTTCAATTGAAAAAACATTGATAATAATTAGTAAAGATACTAATATACTAAGTTTAGTGTCTTTGATGTCCTCAGCAAAAATCTTATCAATTTTATATAAACTCGCAATCGTACAAATAATGGCTAATCCATAAGAAATCATATAAACAGTAGTCGCATTCAATTCTAAAATTCCCATTGTTCCATATAAGAAAAGACCTGTTACTAATCTACCACAAGAAAAAAAGTGGTCTAAATTTTGTCTTGGCGTATTTGTAAATACACTATAGGTATCTGGGGCATATTGCATTACACAATAAATTCCAAAAAACAATAAAGTAAAAATTGTAAATATATATAGTTTTTTGTCTGTTACTATTCTTTTGATTGATTCTTTTAATGTTTCCATTTTTCCTCCTACAATTCTTCTGCAAATCCTTTTTGTAATTTATTAAATATCATATATCCGATTACACACAACACAATTGATATGGCAATTAAACCAATTATAGATGTAATATCTGGCATCGTTTGATAATAGAAAATATCACGATATCCATTAATAATATATGCCATTGGATTTAAGGTTAATATCCATTGGTATTCTGGCGGAATTACTTCTGGTGAATAAACGATTGGTGCCGCATAAAAAAGTAATTGTAATGCCACTCCAATTAAATGTTGCAAATCTCTTATATAAACAGAAATACTAGATACAATAAAAGAAATTGCAATTAATAATAAGTATTGTGCAAGTAAAACTAGTGGATAAAAAATAATATATTTACTAATTCCTAATCCCCCAAAAATAACAAACCCAAGTATAATAACTGTTGAAATCAAAAAATTAACGGTTTCACTAGTTACTATAGAAATAGGAAGTATTTCTCTTGGAAAATATACCTTTTTTAAGATATTTCCATTTTCCACCATTGTAAAAGCAGATCTTGAAATGGCAGAAGAAAAGTATGTCCAAGGAATTAATCCACAACAAATAAAAATCGCATAATTTTCTTGTGGATTTTTTAAAATCAATTGGAATACTATGGCATATACTACAATTTGTAATAGTGGATTTAAAAAAGACCATAATACACCAAGAAATGAATTTTTATATTTTCCTCGTACTTCTTTTTTTATATTTGTTTTTAATAATTCTCGATAATTGTATAAATTCTTAAAGACGCTAGTCATCTGTTATTCTCCTCTTTTTATTATTTTTTTCAATTTTTCATAGATATGTAATTTATTTAATAAAACATAAAATGGATGTTTTATCTTATATTCTAATGTTCTTTCATAGTACATTCTTTTATTTTCTTCTTTGTCAAATTTCCAATCACGATCAACATTTTTACGGTTAAATTCTTTTGCTAACCAATCATAATCTGGACTTGACGCTATAAAATATTTCGTAATTAATTCTTTGCAAATATCTATATGTTCTTGCATATTTTGGGCACTATTTATTTTATCTTGATTTGGATTTTCGATTGTTTTTTCAAATGCCTCTTCCATATTTTCAATCATATTGTCAATCGTAAATCCATTTAAAATTCTTTTTCTTGCTTCTTTTTTATATTCTTCTAAATTATTTAATATTTTTTCAATGCCTTCTACATAAGGCATAATCTCTTGTTCTTGATAATCAAAATTAAAAATATCTTCTTCTTTTTGCATACAAGGAACAATGACGCCTACTTTTTCGTTGACTAATTCTTTTTGTCCTCCTACATCTGATGAAATGACAGGAACTCCCATTGCTAATGATTCATAAGCAGTTAAAGCCAATCCTTCTTTAATTGAACAGTTAATTGTTATATCGCTGATAGCATAAACTTTACTAGTATCTTTTACATTTCCTAAAAATACCATATTGTCTATTATTTTATAACTTTTGGCTTTTTTCTTCATCTCTGCTAAAAATGGTCCATCCCCTGCAATTACAAATAAAACATCTTTTCTTCTCTCCTGCAGTCTTTTTATAATTTCCAATAGTAAATATGGTCTTTTTTGTTCTGCAATTCGGCAAATATAACTAATAATAAATTTTCCATCTTTATTAATCTTTAAGTCTTCTAAGCAAGATTTCTTATCAAACTTATTGGGATCAAAAACCTTTTCATCTACACCAATATACATTGTTTCTACGTCTTTTGGATTTCGTTTAAAATAATCAACTAGTATTTTTTCACTATTTTTGTTACAAATATACGTTTTATCAATCACAGAAGCAATGCTACTAGAATCTCTTGAATATCCTCCATTTCTCCAATACCATTCTTCCATATGAATATAATCAATAATTGGTATAGTAGGATACTTTACTTTTAAATAAGGTAAGATTGCAT
This sequence comes from uncultured Clostridia bacterium, assembly GCA_944388795.1. Taxonomy (GTDB): domain Bacteria; phylum Bacillota; class Clostridia; order TANB77; family CAG-508; genus CAG-269. The sequence goes on along the minus strand of CALXKD010000004.1, from coordinate 33,600 downwards.
ATCCATATTGGCTATTTGTATTGAAAATCAAATCTATTTTTTTCTTTTGGATAATATAGTTTACAAAACTTGTCCAATATTTGCGATCTAAAAAGCTTGTTAAATCATAAACTGTTGCATATTCCTCAAAGTCTTGCCTCCAATCATTTGCATTTGGTTCTGTTGTAAGAATTGTAAACTCATATTTTTCATGGTTCATTCTTTTTATAATATCTAAGTTAAATTTATCTGCTCCTCCAGTTGTCATCCATGGAATCATCATTAAAATTTGTTTCTTTTGCTTATTTTTTATTTTTGGGATGATAATTTCCTCTTTTTCTTCTGTAATTTCTTCCCAATTATAATCTTCTTTTGGATATTGAATGGCTGGTTTTGTTTCTTCTATCGTATCTACTATTTGATTAACTAAGTACATAGCTCTTTCTTTATTTTCAGTGTTAGATTGTCTTAATTGACTTTCTTCTAATGGTTTTTGTCTGTACCAACAACCATAAAAGCTCATTCTTACTGGATACATTCCTTCTCTCATTAATTTTAGCCATAAACACCAATCTTCATAGATTTTCTTTTCTTTAAATCCAAATCCACCAACTTTGAAAAAAGCATCTTTTCTAATGACTCCTGTTATTACTAACAAGTTTTCTTTTAACATTTTTCTTGGTTGAAACCATTTGGTCCAAGTAAATTCATTCCCATCAAAATTGATAGAATCGCAATATGCCCAAGTTGCTCCTTGATTAGTTTCTAAAGTCCAATAAACACATTCTAAGTAAGTTTTATTAATCATATCATCCGTATCTAATAAAACAATATATTTACTTAATTTACTAGCAAATTTTGCAGCATAATCTCTTGCTGCTGCTGGTCCTTCATTTTCTTTATGAACCACTTTAATTCTTTTATCTTGTTTTTCAATTTCTTTTAGTTTTTCTAACTCTTTTTGATCTTTACAACCATCATCTGTTATAATCCATTCCCAATAAGGAAATGTTTGATTTAGTAATGATTTCATTGTAGTATCAATATATTTACTAGCATTGTAATATGGTGTGATAACTGTAAAAATTGGTTCTTTTTCTTCATATTCTTCTTTTTCTATTTTTCTTCCTGGAAATAAACTATAATCTACTTTCATTCCTACAATCCTTTCTTCATCTTGTTTCCGCAATATATTTTGGAACAACTTCCTTTGTTTTTCCATCTAATTTGATTTTTCCATTAGAAAGCCATATTGTTCTATCACAAAGTCTTTCTACTGCTCCCATACTATGCGTAACAAATACCATAGTTTTTCCTTCCCCTTTTAATTCTAACATTTTTTCAAAACATTTATTTTGGAAATGTTCATCTCCAACTGATAAAATTTCGTCAATTAATAAAATATCTGCATCTACATTGATTGCAACAGAAAATGCTAATCTCATATACATTCCAGACGAATAGGTTCTAACAGGATTATCGATAAATTTTCCTAATTCTGAAAATTCGATAATATCATCTAACCTTCTATCAATTTCTTTTTTTGTTAATCCGAAAATAGATGCATTAAAATAAATATTCTCTCTTCCTGAAAAATCCGGATGAAATCCTGCTCCCAATTCTAAAAGAGAAGTTAATTTTCCTCTGGTTTCAATAGTTCCTTTATTTGGATAAATAATTTTCGTTAATAACTTTAATAAAGTTGATTTTCCACTTCCGTTTGTTCCAATTAAAGCTACTACTTCTCCTCTTTTGATTTTAGCATTTATTCCTTCTAGAACAGTTCTCTTTTCTTTTTTATTTCTTGAAAATAAAAATAGTATTTTTTCTTTTATGGTATTTGCTTTATCATAATAAACATTAAATGATTTATAGACATCTTTTATTATAATACTATATTCTTCTTGTTCTTCTTTCATTTTTCTTCCTTTCTATCATTACTCTTTTCTGCTTTTTGGCGAATCACATTTTCTAAATTTTCAAATTGTTTTTGTGATTCTATAATAATCTTTTTCACCTTTCTTTTTGAAGGTTTTTTAAAATAAAATTTTCTAATTTTCATGTTAGGTTCTAAGTCTTTTATTCTTTGATAACGCCTGAATAGACCAGTATCCAAAATCACATTATCCTGTTTCTTACTATAGGTGATATTATAAATCTTTTGATCGCTTAAAATGGATAAAATCATTGAATGGAATCTAGTACATACCATATATTCCATTTTCGCATAATCCTCTAAGTAAGAATCTATATCTCCGTCAAAATATCTGGCTGTTACTTTTTCTTGATATTCCTTTGGCACACTTTTTTGAATTCTTTCGATTGCTTTATCGTCTGTTTCAAATTGCGAAAAAGAAAATAATTTTACTTGGTAATTTCTTTTAGCAAACTGAATGATAGTCTTTCTAATTAATTCTTCATAAATTTGTATTTTATCTTTTAAATCTTCTCTTTTTTCTAAGTTAATCACAGAAATTCCAATTGTCTTTTTTTTCTTTTCTACTTTTGGAATCTTTAGAGAAAATGCCAAATCTGGAGCATAGCTAACTGTTTTTAAATCCTGAAATAGTTCATAAGATTCTTTATCACGGAAACAAACTTTGCTAATTGCAAAATTTTCTCTTGCTTTTTCCAGATACTCTTGTGTTTTATATGGTCCAAAGTTAGAAGACATATAAAAAAATGGCTTTCCTTGTCCTATTCCTTGATTAATTAAATAGTTGAACTCACTCATTTCATGAAATGCATATTCAGACTCCATAAAAATGGAACCTCCAACATAGATAATTGCATCATAATCTTTTACCTTTACAATTCCTACATTTCTTGGCTCATTTAAGAAATGAATATTTGAAAACTTTTCATATATTTTCTGATATGCTTTATCCTCTACTTGTATATAAAAATCGACTTCAGGATATCTTTTTAATAATGTATAAACAAATAAATTATCTCCTAAATTAATTGCCGCATACACATATAATAAAACCTTTACTTTTTCCATGAAAATGCCCCTTTTTCATTTTTCTTGATTATATATTTAATGCTAATTTTTGTCAAGAAACTTACTCTTTTTTCTATCGATATTTTTTTCTATTTATGTTAATTTAAGCCATAACTTTTGTTCTGATTTTTTTTAAATAAAAAACAAAACTCCTAAAATGCTAATGCATTTTAAGAGTTTTATTTTTATTGTTACAGACAACAAGGTTCTTATTTTGTTACAGTGACATTAATTTGTTTTTCAATACTTCCATCTAATGTTCTTACAATAACTTTTGCTGTTCCTTCTTTTAAAGCACGGAAACGATTTCCCCAGACACGCATAACTTCTTCATTATCAGTAAGCCATTCAAACTCTGCATTAATCGCATAATCTGGTGCATATTCAAATGGAATGTCAATTGCTTCATTCACTTTTACAGTATATTCTGTTTGTTCTAAGGTAATATCTTGTACATTTACTCCCTTTTTTACTGTTACTGGAATTCTTTTTTCAACAGTTCCATCTAATGTTCTTACAATGACTTCTGTTTTTCCTTGCTTTAATCCTCTGATACGATTTCCCCATACTCTTACAATTTCTGGGTCTTCTACAGTCCATTCAAACTCTGCATTTATTGCATTTGCAGGAGTAAAATCAAATGGAATATCTACTGCTTGATTTTCATAAATAGTGTATTCTGTCTGATTTAGTAAAATGTCTTCTACTTTTTGTGGATCTTTAACTATTACTTTTATCTTTCTTTCAACAGTTCCATCTAATGTTTTTACAATAACTGTAGCTTCTCCTTTTTTCAATCCTCTAAAACGATTTCCCCAAACTCTTACGATTTCTGGATTTTCCGTTGTCCATTCAAATTCTGCATTAATTGCATAATCTGGTGTAAATGTAAAAGGAACATCTACTGCCTCATCTACATTAATTGTATATTCTGTTTGTTCTAATATAATATCATCTACTTTTACAGGATCTGTTACAATAACTTTTAATTTTGCTTCTACCGTTCCATCTAACGTTTTTACTGTAACTTCTGTTTCTCCTTTTTGTAATCCTCTAATACGATTTCCCCATACTCTTACAATTTCCGGATTTTCTGCAGTCCACTCAAATTCCGCATTGTCTGCATCTTTTGGTGTATATTCAAATGGAATATTAATTGGTTGGTTAGTAGCAATAGTATATTCACTTGCTTCAAGTTTAATTTCCTCTACATATTTTTTATCTGGATCTTTAACTACAACTTTTATCTTTTCTTCCACTGTTCCATCTAATGTTCTTACCGTAATTTCTGCTACTCCTTCTTTTAGGGCACGGAAACGATTTCCCCATACACGAATAATTTCTGGATTATTTGTCGTCCATTCAAATTCTGCATTATCTGCATTTTCCGGTGTAAATTCAATTGGAATATCAACTGCTTCATCTATATTCACACTATATTCTTTTGGTACACTAATGCTTTCCACATAAACTTTATTAGGATCTCTTACAATAACTTCACAAGTTGCTGTTTTTCCACTTGCTCTTGAAGTTACTTTAACAGTAGATTTACCTTCTTTTAATCCTCTGATATCTCCATCCCATACTCTAATCACTTCTGGATCAGATGCTTCCCAATATAATGTCTGATCACTTGCATTACTTGGTGTGATATTAGCATTTATTCGACTTTTTTCATCTATCATTAGAATCATTTCTTGTTTATCAAGGCTAATATTTTGTAATGGTACTGAAGGTTTTGTTACTACCACTTTAATTTTAGCTATTCTTTGATTATTTCGACTAATTGCTGTAATAGTTGCTTCTCCTTCTTTTAATCCTCTTACTTTTCCATCCCATACTCTTACCACTTCTGGATTACTTGAATACCAATCTACTCCTTGATTATAGGCATTACTTGGTGTAAATACTGGATAGATATAATTGACTGGTTCTGGATCAGATGCTGTTATTTCTAAATTTAATTCTACTTTATCTAATCCAAGAGATTTAACAGGTGCTTTTCCTTCTCCTTTTTTTTCTAATTGGTAAGCTTCTACAATTCCTTGGGCATCTGCTATGCCTAATCTTCTGATTTGCTCATCATTGCTAATGTAATTTAGACAGTCTGAATTATTGCTCATGTAGCAGTGTTCTACTAAAATAGAACGAATCCCATAATTCATTGGATAACGAATAATTCCATAATAATCCTTTACAACTCCACTTTCATACCATTCATTTGGCTTTCCTGATTTAGTTGATACACCATGGTTTACAAGTCCCAATCCACTTAATTTATTTAATATTTTTTCTCCAACCTCTTTGCTCTTTTCATAAAATTCTACTTTGGTATTATCTTGTGTTACCCAAATTTCCGCTCCTGATGCCGTTTTACTTCCAGAATTAATATGTTGGCTTACGACTAAATCTGCTTGATAATTTTTAGCAAATTCTCCTCTCTCATAGATACTTGGGTTATTTGCATATCTTGTTAAATATACTTTTACACCTTCATATTTTTCTAATTCCTCTTTGGTATATATTGCAATTTTATAATTAACTTCTGCTTCTTTAATTCCTAATTCAGCATTTAATGTTCCTGGATCATTTCCTCCATGTCCTGGATCCAATACAATTACTAAGTTTCCTTCGTCATCAGCAGCATTTACTTTTGGCATACATAATATGCCAAAAGTAATCATCATAATAGCAATTAAAAATACATATCTTATTTTCATAATCATCCCCCTCTTATTTTACCGTTACTTGTAATCTTTTTTCAACCGTTCCGTCTAATGTTCTTACAATGACTTCCGCAGTTCCTTTTTGCAATGCTCTAAAACGGTTTCCCCATACACGGATAATTTCTGGATTTTCTGTTGTCCATTCAAATTCTGCGTTTGCTGCATCTGCTGGAGTAAATGTAAATGGGATATCAACTGCTTCATCTACTTCTACTTCATATTTTGTTTGATCAAACAAAATATCATTTACATAGTTTTTGTTTGGATCTCTCACAATTACTTTAATTCTTTCTTCTACAGTTCCATCTAATGTTCTTACAATTACTTCTGCCACACCTTCTTGTAATGCTCTAAAACGATTTCCCCAAACTCTTACAATTTCTGGATTTTCTGTTGTCCATTCAAATTCCGCATTTGACGCATAGTTAGGGGTATAAGTAAACGGAATATCTACTGCTTCATCCAAATTTACTGTATATTGTTTTTGTTCTAAGTTAATTTCTTCTACTTTATATTTACTATTGTCTTTCACTTCCACTTGAATTCTTTTTTCTATTGTGCCATCTAACGTTCTTACAATTACTTCTGCTGTTCCTTCTTTTAAACCTCTAAATCGATTTCCCCATACACGAATAATTTCTGGATTTTCTGTTGTCCATTCAAATTCTGCATTTCCTGCATACAGTGGTGTATAAGTAAATGGAATATCTACCGCCTCGTCAATTCCTATAGTATAAGACGTTTTATCTAGTACAATATCTTCTACTTTGTATTTACTAAAATCTTTTACTTCTACTGAAATTCTCTTCTCAATACTTCCATCTAATGTTTTTACAATAATATCAGATGTTCCTTCTTGTAATGCTCTGAAACGATTTCCCCATACGCGGATGACTTCTGGATTTGTTGCTGTCCATTCAAATTCTGCATTTACTGAATCTTGTGGTGTATAAGAGTATGGTATATCAATTGCTTCATCAATATCTGCTAGATAAGATGTTTTTTCAAAACTAATATCTTCTACATATGATTTATTTGGATCTCTTATAACAACTTCACATGTTGCTTCTACTGTTCCATCCTTAGTTCTAGCATAAATGGTTGCAGTTCCTTCTTGTAATCCTCTAAATCGATTTCCCCATACACGAATTACTTCGTTGTTATCCGTTGTCCAATCTAATTCTGTATTTGAACTATTTTCTGGTAAACATGTATAATTAATATCTACCGCCTCATTTTCATAAGCAAAATATTTTTCTTTTTCAATATTTATTTGTTCTACATATGTTTTATTTGGATCTCTTACAACGACTTTACATCTCGCTTCTACTGTTCCGTCATCTGTTGTTGCAATCACTTCTGCCACTCCTTCTTGTAATGCTCTGAAACGATTATCCCATACACGAATAATTTCTGGGTTTTCTGTTGTCCATACTAATTTCGTATTTTCACTATCTTTTGGTAAACATGAATATTCAATATCAACAGCGTCATCAATGTTAACAATATATTGTGATTGTGGAAGCACAATTTGTTCTACATAATTTTTATTAGGATTTCTTACAATTACTTCACAAGTAGCTGTTTTTCCACCATCTTCAGTTTTAGCAGTAATGGTTACTTTTCCTTCTTTTAATCCTCTAAATTCTCCATTCCATACACGGACAATCTCTGGATCAGATACTTCCCAAATTACATTTTTATTTGTTGCATTACTTGGATTAAAGGTAACTGTTGCTACATCTTTTTCATCAATATTTACTACAAATTTATCTTTATTTAAAGAAATACTTTCAACCGGTACATCTTGTGGCATTGGATTAGATGCTGGCATGTTATCATATACTGGTATGATAAATGTTATTTCACTTTGCAAACTATTGCTATATAGCTGATAATTTGAATATGATTGTGATGTTGGATCTTGAATATTTGTCATATATTGATGCCAAAACATATCTGACTTATTAACTGTTTGAGATTCTCCATCTCTTAATATTTTTGTTCCTACAACATCCCATTTATTAAAGTATGCTGTGTTTTGTCCAGCCTCAATATAATTTTTACCTATTAATTTTGCTCCATCGACAATTGCTTTATATGGACTATCCCATCCTTTATCTTTTGCATATAGTAAACCATTTGCAATTGGATCTCCTGTGTCATATGCTCCAAAATTGTAGAAATTATAGTATCCTTCATATCCCGGATATGTTCCTGAAACAGAACCGCTTCCTTGACTTCCTACCTCTTGAATGATTTTACTTTTAATATAAAAAGCACTTATATTAGATTCTTGTGCAGCTTTGATAATCATTTCTGCATAAGACATGGTTACTAGATTGTTATTTAGGTCCTTACATGTAATAGTTGCATCTAAAAATGTTCCCTTTACAGATTCTTGGATTGCAGATAATGTCTGCACATCTGGATTATAAGAGCTTTCTACAAATTGAAATATTTGTGTTTCATTTAAGAAATTTCTAGGATCTAAATAATATGCTACAATTGCATCAGAGGCACATGCATAGCCATTATCATCTACAAATCCACAACTATTTTTCCAAGATGCTGGTGCACTATTTATAACACGGTTTCTGTGTACATTTTCATCTCTTTCATTTTGCATTAATTCATCCCATGAAATTCCTGTGTAATATGCTTGGAAATTCCAATTCGGATATTTACTTGCTAATTGTTGCAATCTTTCCTGATAAGATGTAGGAAATTGATCAATTCCTGTTTTTACATATTGATAATATGTATTAGCAGCATTCGACACTTGTCCAAAACTTAATATAATTAAAATACATACAATACTTATGAATACAACATTTTTTACTATTTTCATTTTTTTGTTCCTTTCTAAAGATAATATATTTATCCTCTTTTTTCTTCTTAAGTATATCATTTATACTTTTTTTTGGCAATTTATTTTTCTACTTTTTTCTTTCCTTTTTTTGCTATTAATACTAACACAATAATCACTACTAAAATAAGGAATGCAATTCCTCCCCAAATAATATATTGTTGATTATTTTTCTTTTGCTCTTCTTGTTTTGCTTGTTCTAAATCTGCTTCATAATCTTCTAATCCACTTGGATCTTCAACACTTTCTCCTGCTTTTTTAGCTGTCAATTTATATTCTTTTGTTGTAACACCATCTTCTGCCGTCACTTTTACCGTAACAATATGAAGTGTACTATTAAAATTATTATTATCCAATATCTCTACTTTTGCATTTTCATTTTCAGGAGTTGCTACAATATCTAAACTTTCTATATATCCTTCATATTCCACAAGATAATTAATATCTTTATCATTAAATGCCGGAATTAATTGCATCCCCGTTACTTCTAGACTTTTTAAATTTGCATTTGCCTTTTCTTGATCTCCTTTTGTGATATGTAAATAATAAGAATTTGTAGTTGTTCCATCTTCTGCTGTTACTTTGATTTCAAAATCATTTACCCCTGTTTTTAAATTGGTATCACCTATGACTTCTGCTATTGCATTTGGATCATCTGTTACTGCCTCTATTTCTATTTTGTCTTTATCTTCACCAATCGCTATGACATAATCTGTGATAAATTGGTCAAATTGTGGTTCAATAGCTTGTCCATCAATTTTTATATCTCTCAATAGTGGGTTGTTATTTTTCATTACTGCTTGCACCTTTGCCATTGGTAATAAATTGATTATCAGTGCCAATATAAATATTAAGCCAAAAATATTTTTTTTCATTTAAAATCACTCCTCCTCTTTTCCTTTTGTATAGATTACATTTGTAATCTTTTTTTGTCAAGATTTTTTATTTTGTTTTTCTATGATTTTATATTAAATTTCTATTTATATAAACATATATATACATATAATTTTACTAATGTATTAAAATATAATTAAACTAAACAATAACATTTTTTAATTTTTCTGTTTTATAATAAAAAATTGAGATGGAATACTTTTTAAGTTTTCCATCTCAACCTTTAGTATATATCATCTTATTTTATTTATATTGATTATCTATTTCTTTTAGAATAACATCATGTGCACTTCCCTCTGAAATACTAACATCAGATACCAATGTTAATCTTGCTTTTTCATGTAATTCAGGAATAGTAACACTTCCACAGTTACACATTGTTGATTTTATCTTTGCACAAGTAATATCTAAATTATCTTTTAATTTTCCTGCATATGGGATGTATGAATCAACACCTTCTTCAAATGAAAGTTTCTTATCTCCTCCCATATCATATCTTTGCCAGTTTCTTGCTCTATTAGATCCTTCTCCCCAATATTCTTTTACATAACCATTTCCTTTTTTTACAACTCTTGTTGGGCTTTCATCAAATCTTGCAAAATATCTTCCCATCATAACAAAATCTGCTCCTAATGCCAACGCAATAGTAATATGATGATCATGAACAATTCCACCATCTGAGCAAACTGGAATATAAATTCCTGTTTCTTCAAAATATTTATCTCTTTCTGCAACTACATCAATTAAAGCTGAGGCCTGTCCACGTCCAATTCCTTTCGTTTCACGTGTGATACAGATAGAACCTCCACCAACACCTACTTTAATGAAGTCTGCTCCTGCTTCTGCTAAATATCTAAATCCTTCTGCATCTACAACATTTCCAGCACCAATTTTAACAGAATCTCCATATTTTGCTCTTACAAAATCAATGGTATTTTTTTGCCATACAGAATATCCATCTGAAGAATCCATACAAATTAAATCAACACCTGCATCTACTAATGCTGGTATTCTTTCTTCATGATCTCTCGTATTAATACCTGCACCTACAATATATCTTTTATTTTCGTCTAATAATGAATTTGGATTATTCTTTCTCTCTTCATAATCTTTTCTAAATACTAAATATTTTAAGTTTCCTTCATCTGTTAATATTGGCAAACAAGCAATTTTCTTTTCCCATATTAAATCATTCGCTTCTGATAAAGAAATTCCTTCATGTGCCCATACAGCTTTTTCTTTTGGTGTCATAAAATGATCAATTGGTGCTTCCATATCATCTCTAGATATACGATAATCTTTATCTGTCACCAAACCTATGAATTTACCATTTGCTGTTCCATCCTCTGTAATCATAACTGTTGAATGTCCTGTTTCTTGTACTAATTCAATGACATCTTTTAATGGTGTACCAGATTTTACATTAGAGTCACTAATAATAAATCCTGCTTTATGTTTTTTCACTTGTCTTACCATTTCTGCTTGTGATTCAATGCTTTGTGAACCATAGATAAATGCAACACCACCTTCTCTAGCTAGTGCGATACCCATATCTACTCCTGATACAGATTGCATAATAGCAGATACCATTGGTATATTTGCATAATATTTTGCTTCTTCTCCTTTTTTATATTTTACAAGTGGTGTTCTTAAAGATACCTTGTTTGGTATACATCTTTCATCTGTTAAATTTGGTAATAGTAAAAATTCATTAAATGTTCTTGAAATATCTTCTAAAATCTTTGCCATATTAACTCCTCCATTTATTAAAATATTATAAAATGAAATGATGCAGAACTTGTCTTTTAATTCTGTCATCATTCTCTCCTTGAAAAATTGATATTACTAGTATATCACTTTTTTGTGATAATGTAAACCATTTTTTATTTTTTGATACTCCTAAAGATAAAATCTATATATTTTAGAATAAAAATATAAACAAATCGCTTACTTAACTTAAATAGACGATTTGTTTTTCTTTTTATTTTTTTATATTTAAATAATTATTAATATCTAAGCTTACTTATGTAGCCATTAATTGTTCATAATATGCATTATACAATTTATTATAATACCCATCTGGTATTTGTAATAATTCATGATGACTTCCTTGTTCAAGGATTTCTCCCTTACTTAATACAATAATTTTATCAACGTTTACAATTGTAGATAATCTGTGTGCGATAAAAATAGAAGTTTTTTCTTTTGATAAGACATCCACTGATTTTTGAATTAATGCTTCTGTTTTTGTATCAATATTTGCTGTTGCCTCATCTAAAATAAAGATAGATGGATTATGTGCAAAAATTCTAGCAAATGCTAATAATTGTTTTTCTCCTGCTGAATAAGAATTTCCCCTTTCACTTGCGACTTCATCCAAACCATTTGGTAAGGAATTCACAAATTCATCTGCAGAAGATAACTTTATAATTTGTTCAATGTATTCATCTGACAAGTTATCATTTAATTCTATATTTTCTCTAATGGTTTTTGCAAAGATAAATGGATCTTGTAAAACAATACCAATCTGTTTTCTAAGATATCGCAAATTCATGTCTTTAATATTAACACCATCTAGTAAGATTTCTCCTTTTTGAATCTCATAAAATCTATTAATTAAATTGATAATTGTTGTTTTTCCTGAACCAGTTTTTCCCACTAAAGCAATACTTTGTCCTGGTTCTATGGTAAAGCTAACATCCTTTAAAACCCAATCTTCATCTTTATAGGCAAACCATACATGTTTAAATTCAATCTTTCCTTTTATTTTTTCTAATGTTTGTCCATCCTCAAAGTTCTCCAAATATTCTTTATGGTCTAGAATGTCATAAATCTTATTAATAGATACCACTGCTTCTTGAATCGTTTCAAAATTTTCTACAATACGGTTAATCGGTTCAAAGATTTGTTTCAAATATGTAATAAATACATAGATAACCCCCACCTCTAGACTAATATGAAATACATGATTTACACAAGCCCAAACAATGACCGCTACTCCAATATTTTCAAAAGCTGTCATCATACCAATTAAAAATCCCTCTGTAAATGCTGTTGGTATTCTTGATTTATAAAATTCTTGTGATAATTCCTCACATTCTTTTTCTTTTTCAAATTGCCTGTTAAAAATCTTTATGATTTTTACTCCATATATAGATTCTGCCAAAAATACATTTAATTTTGTCTTTACATTTTTAGAATACTCTCTTACTTTATTACTAATTCTTGTGATAATAACAGAGGTTAAAATAACAAATGGAATAATTGCAAAACATAATAAAGCCAATTTATAGTCTATTGATAACATAATGACAATTAACGCAATAATCATTACTACATCTTTTGCGAAGGTAGTAATTACATCTTTAAACATTGTTGTAATATCTTCTACATCATTGGTTATTCTTACAAACAATGTTCCTGCTGGTGTTTTATCATGAAATTTCATATTGGCATATTGTGCATATTTATATAGTTTGTTTCTAATAGAATAAATAACATTTTCTCCTGTCATAGTAGTGGCTGTTGTTACAACAAAATCTAAAATATTTCCAATTAATACAAGTGCTATGTAAATACCTCCAATAATCCCAATTGTCATAACACCTTTTTGCCATAAGCCAGCACTTAAATAATCATCAATAACAATTTTAATTAGATATGGTCTGATAACTTCACATATACTAATTAAAATAGATAATATAGAAATAATGATTATCGCCTTTTTTTGTGGTTTTAACATTTTATAGATTCTATGTAAGGTTTGATTTTTCATTTTTCTTTATATATACAACCTATGGGCTATATATTTCTCCTTTCTTTTGTTTCATAAAATACATCTATGCTAATATGCCTTCTTCAGCTTTTGTGGATTGCTGTTCATAAAATTCATTATATAATCCATGTTTATGAATTAATTCGTCATGTGTTCCTTTTTCTACGATACTTCCATTACTTAAAACAATGATTTTATCACTATCTTTTACATCTGATACTTTGTTAGATATGATAATACAAGTTTTTTCTCCTGAAAATTGTTTTATATTTTCTAATAAGGTTTGTGAAGTTCTATTATCTAAAGCTGAAAATGTATCATCAAAAATAAGTATACGACTATTTTTTAGAAATGCTCTTGAAATAGCCACTCTTTGTTTCTGTCCTCCTGATAAGTCAGCACCTCTTTCCCCAATTTTTGTTTCAATCCCTTTTGGCATTTTAGATATTTCATCATAGATGACTGCTTTTTTAGTGCTATCTTTAATTTCTTCTGCTCTATACTCCTCTTTAAACAAACTGATATTATCCTTTAGTGTTGAAGAAAATAAGAAATTATCTTGTGTAATATAACAAATGTTTTCTCTTAATACCTCTATTGGTATATCATTAATATCTTTTCCATCAATTTCTATTTTTCCTCTTGGGATACTATATAACCTTGTTAATAAATTCATCAGTGTTGTCTTTCCACTTCCAATTGTTCCAATAATACCTAATGTTTCTCCTTTTTTTAGTTCAATATTAATATTCTCTAATGCATTTTCCATAACTTCTGGATAATGGAAATTCAAATTCTTGATGGTAATATTTCCTTCTAATCTATTTTCTATTTCTTTTTCCCTTACATTTACTTTTTCTGTATCTAATTCAAACACTTTATTTAATCTTCTATAAGATATTTGTGCTCTTTTGATTCTTGCAATTAATGGCGGAATCCAGCTAACAGGTCCTACAAAAAGTCCGATATATCCATTAAAAGTAACCAATTCTCCTACTGTAATTTGTCCATCAACTACTAATTTTCCTCCAAATAATAGTGCAATAGAATAACATAGTCCAAAACATATATTAACAGTCGTAGTTAATAAATTGGAATAAATGTCTACCGTATTATCACTTTGCTTTACTCTACGATTTTTCTTAATAAAATCCTCTAATTGCGTTTTTTCACAAGCATATGCCTTTGTTGTTCGAATACTATCTGTACTTTCTTGTATATATTCAGAAAGTTCTGTAAATTGATCTTGTGCCTTTGCAAAGCTTTTCTCTACTTGATTTTTTATCTTTACAATTAAAAAAGATGCAATTAAAATAGGAATAACTGTGGCAACAGTTAAATAAATATTAACGCCACTTGCCATTTGATAAATCGCTATCATAAATGTATAAACAATTCTTGCCCCATGAGATATAATTCTATAGACAGCACTTCTGATTTCGTTTGTATCTTTTACGAAATAAGACATAATCTCCCCATTTTTAATGTTTTGTATATCCTTTAATTTTAATTTCAGAAATCTTTCAAACAATTTTACCTTTATATCTCTTTCAAATCCTCTTGAAATAACGGTTTCTGTATATTTCCATACTATTCTAACAGATAACAAAACAACACATATTCCCAAAAGGAAATATATGTTATTCATAATATTTTGTCTATTTGCTTCTATATCATATAACATATCAACAATATCCCCTATAATTTTTGCAGGGATTGTTAATAGATATATATTTAATCCTATAAATATAAAATGTATTAACGAACTAAATTTATATTTTTTTAGTGAATCTATTATTACTTTTTTCATAACTCAAAATCATCCTCTGTATATTTTCTGTTTGTCTTTTGTCCAATTAGGGACGTTTCTTTTTGGGACATTTTTGCACAAATGTCCCAAAATATTTAAATGATTTTATTATCCTTCTTTTCAATACAATCATATAATGCATCATTGTTAAACCCTATATTGGGGTTGTTTTCTACTTGGTTTTGTTGCATTTGCTTATTAAGGTTCATGAATTCAATTTGGTCTTTAAAATTAAAATCATCAAACTCAAATCTCATAATTTCTTCCTTTCTACAATATATTTTTCATATATTGTTTCCATTCTTTCAAATTATCAACCTTATTATATATGAATTTAAATTATTTAACAAGTCTTTTGGTTTCTTTTGCTATCATTAATTCTTCGTTTGTAGGTATGACATATACCTTTACTTTTGAATCAGGTGTTGAAATGACTTTTTCTTCTCCTCTCATGTTGTTTGCATCTAAGTCTAATTTTACACCCATAAATTCTAGCTTTTCACATATACCTTTTCTGATATTGATTTGATTTTCACCAATACCACCTGTAAAGATGATATAATCAATACCTTTCATAGCAACAGCATATTTTGCAATAAAACTTGCAATAGAATAGTTAAATTGTTCAATCGCAATTTTTGCTCTTTCTGTTCCTTTGTTTGATTCATCTTCTATGACTCTAAAATCTGGTGCCATACCTGATATACTTGCTAATCCTGATTTTTTATTTAAGATATCTTCCATTGTTTGCGCATCTAAATTTTCTTTTTTCATGATAAAAGTAACTACTGATGGATCTAAATCCCCACTTCTTGTTACCATAGGTAATCCTGCAAGTGGTGTTAATCCCATACTCGTATCCATTGATTTACCATCTTTTACAGCACATATACTAGCACCTTGACCTAAATGACAAGTAACAATTTTAGTTCCTTCAAGAGATTTGTTTTCTATCTCACCAAGTCTTTGAGATACATACATATGAGAAGTACCATGGAATCCATATTTTCTAACACCATATTTCTCATAATACTCATAAGGAATTGGATATATAAATTTATCCTTTGGAATTGATGAATGGAATGCTGTATCAAATACACATACCATTGGTTTATTTGGCATAACTTCTCTGCATGCTTCAATTCCTAACATACATGCTGGATTATGTAATGGTGCTAAATCTGTACATTCTTCTATTGTTTTGATAACTTCATCTGTGATAACGACAGATTCTGTTATTTTTTCTCCACCATGAACCACTCTATGTCCTACAGCACTAATTTCATCTAAAGAATCAATGACTTTATATTCTGGATTTGTAAATTGTTCTAATGTAAATTCAATCGCTTCTTTATGATTATATGCTGGTTTTTTAATTTCAATTTTTTGTCCATTTACTTTATGGGTAATAAATGCTTCTTCTTCTCCAATTCTTTCATATTTTCCAGAAGCCAATACTTCTTCTGTTTCCATATTAATTAATTGATATTTTAGTGATGAACTACCACAATTTAAAACTAAAACTTTCATTTTTTTCCTCCTTAAATTTTTATTATATTTTATGCCTTTGCATTTACAGTTTCTCTTGCTATCATAAGCTCTTCATTTGTTGGAATCACAAAGGTTCTAATCTTTGCATCTTTTGCTGTAATTTCAGCCTCAATTCCTTTTACCTTTTGATTATATTCTTTGTCAATTTTAACACCAAGCACTTCTAGATAATCACAAATGGCCTCTCTTGAATCTTGCCCTTTTTCTCCTACCCCTGCTGTAAAGGTTAATATATCAAATCCATTCATAGCTACTGCACATTTGGCAACATAGCTAGCTGCCAAATAATGAAAATTGTCAAGTGCTAATATTGACCTTGCATCCTCAGCTGCTGCCTCTGCCTCTATATCTCTAAAATCAACAGATACCCCTGATATTCCATAAGCACCTGATTGCTTATTTAATATCTTTTCCATTTCATCTGGCTTTAAATTTTCTTTTTTCATAATATAAGTAACTACTGATGGATCTAAATCCCCACTTCTGGTTCCCATAGAGATTCCTCCAAGTGGTGTTAATCCCATACTGGTTTCTACTGATTTTCCATATTGAATAGCACACACACTTGCACCTTGCCCCAAATGGCAATTAATAATCTTTAATTCTTCGATATCTTTTCCTACCAATTCTGCTACTCTATTGGCAACAAATTGATGAGAAGTTCCATGGAATCCATATTTTCTAACGCCATATTTCTCATAATATTCATATGGTATTGGATAAATATATCTTTTCTTTTCCAATGTTTGATGAAAGGCTGTGTCAAATACAGCTACCATTTTGATATTTGGTGCCAATTTCTTACAAGCCTTTATTCCCAAGATTGCTGCCGGATTATGTAATGGTGCTAAATCCACACACTCCTCTATTCCTTTTATCACTTCATCTGTTATCACTACTGGATTGGCAAATTTTTCTCCACCATGAACTACTCTATGTCCGATACCACCTAATTCTTCTAAATTTTTGATAACGCCATAATGTGGATTCGTAAGTCTACTTAATACAAATGAAATTGCTTTATCATGGTTTTTGGCATAATGCTCAAATTTATGTACCTCTCCTTTTACTTTATGTGTCAAAAATGAATCTGACTGACCAATTCTTTCAAAATATCCTTTTGCTAAAACAGTTTCTGTTTCCATATCAATCACTTGATATTTTAATGACGAACTTCCTGAATTTAACACTAATATTTTCATAAATACTCCTTACTTATTAAAATTTACTGTGCTTGCACTGCTGTTATAGCAACAACTCCTGCTATATCATCACTATTACATCCTCTTGATAAATCATTTACTGGTTTTGCAATTCCTTGGCATAATGGTCCATATGCTTCTGCTTTTGCTAATCTTTGTACCAATTTGTATCCAATATTTCCTGCGTCTAAATCTGGGAAAATTAATACATTTGCTTCTCCTTTTAATGGGCTATTTGGTGCTTTTGATTTTGCAATTTCTGGAACAATCGCTGCATCTAATTGCAATTCTCCATCTACTAGTAAGTCTTTTTGTTTTTCTTTTACTAATTTTGTTGCTTCAATTACCTTTTCAGTTAACTCTGAGTGTGCACTTCCATAAGTAGAATATGAAAGCATTGCTACTTTTGCTTCTTTTCCTACTAGTTGTTTAAAGCTTTTACTAGATGAAATGGCAATTTCTGATAATTGCTCTGGATTAGGATTTTCATTTAGGCCACTATCTCCAAATATAAATACACCATTTTCACCATATTCACAATCAGGTACAACCATAACAAAAAAGGCAGAAACTAATTTGGTATCTGGTGCTGTTTTTAAAATTTGTAAAGCTGGTCTTAATGTATCTGATGTAGAATGTGCTGCTCCTGAAACTAATCCATCAGCTTTATTATCTTTTACCATTAACATTCCATAATATACTGGATCTAAAACCAATTCTTTTGCTTTTTCTATTGTCATTCCTTTGTGTTTTCTTAATTCATACAAAAGATTTGTGTATTTTTCATAATCTTCTGACTTTTGTGGATCTACAATTTTGGCACCTTCAATATTTACCGCATTTGTTTTTGCCTTTTCTAAAATATTTTCTTCATTTCCTATTAAAATAATATTTGCGTATTTTTCCTTCATTACCTTTTCAGTTGCTTTTAATACTCTAATATCTTCTGCTTCTGGAAGGATAATTGTTTTGATTTGTTGTTTTGCTCTTTGTTTTATTTCTTCTATAAACGCCATTTTGATTGCCTCCTTTACTCAACCATTATATAATATAAACAAAGAAAAGCACAAGTCTTTTCTAAAAAAACTTTGTGCTTTTATCCTATTTATCCAAATATTTTAGGCAAAAATATAATGAGTCCAATAATTATAGAAATCATTGCAGAAAATAGTACAGCACCTGCTGCAATATCTTTTGCATATTTTGCCTTTTCATTAATCTCTGGCATAGCAATATCTACGGTTGTTTCAATAGCTGTATTAATTAATTCTAACGAAATCACAATTGCAAATAATAATAAACATACCATCCATTCTATTAGTGATATTTTAAAAATGAATCCCGCAATAATTACCAATGCCATAATCATAAAATGTATTTTTAGATTCTGCTCTGTTTTCCATGCTTCTTCAATTCCTTGAAAGGCATATTTAAAACTATTTCTTAGTTTTTTTCTTTTTCTTCTTAATTCCACCATTTTTCTTTTATTCTTCATAATATTCTTCTTTTCCTTTTCTAATTGTAATATAGACCTTGTCATATTTGTAAATAGTAATAAATATACAATAGATATTGCAAACCCACCAATGACGTCACTTGCATAATGTACACCTAAGTAAATTCGACTAAATCCAATCATTGGTATTAAAAATCCTAGAATTCCACAAGCTACATATTTTATTCTTTTATTTTTAACCATCTTCCATATTAAATAGATAATGAATCCATAAAATGCCATACTGACCATAGAATGCCCTGAGGGAAAACTATATCCACTTTCTGCGATCAATCGATATCCTTCTGGTCTTGGTCTTTGTATAATATATTTTAATAATTGATTTAGTAAAGTTGCAATAACTAAATTACTAGTAACACATACACCTACTTTTTTATTTTTTATAAACAGTAATGTTCCTATTGCTATTGCTATTAATACATATGCAGAAGATAGATTTGTTATTACCTTCATAATAATAGTTAGTGGTTCTGACCTTAGATTTAAAATAACGAGTCTATATACAACCATATCTAATGTTACTTGTTCATTTTCAAAAATATCCTCTAACATCATTAAGACAATAATTAGACAAAGAAAAGCGATAATCCATTTATAATTTTTTTCTACAATTCGTTTTAGCATTTGTATTTCCACTTCTTTCTCATTTTCTAACTAAAATTTTATTACTTTTTCCCAAGTTAAATTTTCTTTTCCAAAATGACCATAATTGGTTGTTAGTGAATACATTGGTTTTTTTAGATCTAAATATTTTATAATACCATCTGGTGTTAAATCAAACTTTTCTTTAATTTTTGTAATTAACGCTTCTTCTGATATTGTAGCTGTTCCAAATGTGTTGACATGTATTGATAATGGTTCTTTCATTCCAATTGCATAAGAAATTTGTATTTCACATCTTTTTGCATATCCGTTTGCTACAATATTTTTAGCAATATGTCTTAACATATATGCTGCTGATCTATCCACTTTACTTGCATCTTTTCCTGAAAAGGCACCTCCACCATGTCTTGCATATCCTCCATAAGTATCTACAATAATTTTTCTACCAGTAAGCCCTGTATCTCCTAAAGGTCCACCAATCACAAATTTTCCAGTTGGATTAATATATATTTTAGTATTTTCGTCTATCATATGCTCTGGAATGACTGGTTTAATAACCTTTTCAATAACATCTTTCTTTAATTTTTCTTGACTAATTTCTTCATTATGTTGTGTAGAAACCAATATAGTTTCAATTCTTTTAGGTCTATCATTTTCATATTCAACCGTCACTTGTGTTTTTCCATCTGGTCTTAAATATTCTATCTCTTTATTTTTTCTTACTTCTGTCAATCTTTTAGCTAATTTATGCGCCATAGAAATCGCATATGGCATGTATTCTGATGTTTCATCACAGGCATATCCAAACATAATTCCCTGATCTCCAGCTCCCCCAATATCTACACCTAATGCAATATCTGGACTTTGTTTAGTAATATTGATGTCAATATCACAAGTTTTATAGTCCATATCTATACTTGCATTATCATATCCGATTTCTTTTATTTTTTCTCTTACCAATTTTTCAATATCTACTTCTCCTTTAGCAGTTACTTGTCCTGCAATCGTAATTTTATTACCTGAAGCAAACGTTTCCACTGCTACTCTTGCATTTTCATCTTGTTTTAAGTATTCATCTAATATACAATCTGAAATAGTATCACATAATTTATCTGGATGTCCTTCTGTGACACTTTCTGATGTGAAATAATATGTATTCATTTTTGTTTCCTCTTTTCTTTTTATTTTTCTCTTTTATATTGCAATATTATCACATTTTTTTATTGTTTTGTCAATGGTATCAAAACGAGCCAGATATCCTATGTTATCTAGCTCGTTTTGCGTTATAGTGGTTTTTAATCAAATTCCTTACATTCTGATAATCTTTCTGCCACTTTATGAAGTGCTTCTACCTTTTTGCTCCATCCTTGTGAATTCCCACCAGTATCCTCCATAATAATTCCTATCTTTGGATCATACTGGATTTTAAACCCTGTGGCTTTCTCTTCGTATTCCCAAGAATGGTCTTTATGTAACTTAAAATACACTTCTCCTGTCTGCATAACCTTTTGTAGCACTTCATATTCTTGCATCATTTTCATCTTTAGCTCGCATTTCTGATCTCTGCGAATCAGCCGTGCCATCATTTTGCCTCCATAACCACTCATTTGTTTACCCTCCTTAAAAATTAATATCGGATACCTACTTTTTTTGAAACAGAGTGATTATATCACTTTCGAATTTATTTTTCAATTCACTTTTCTTAATTATTCATCCTCTACCAATTTCGTTGATACATGCCCATATATATATTCTATATTTATGATTTAATTTTTAAAATATAGCAAAAATTAGTATAAAAAATCCTATTGTACACACTAAAAATAAAGTAAGTAACAATGCTAAAATCGTAAATGTTAGTTTTTTCCATCGCTTTTCTTTTAAAGCTAAAATCATAATAGAAATAACATCAAAAACAAAAGAGAATTGTAAAATACCCGTTATAATTGATAGTGCCTTTCCATGTATTCCCTCTTTATAAGATTTTATTATATAGGCAATAGAAAATGGTACTGAGCCAATCAAAATTAACCAACCAATCACACTTAAAATGATAGCCATATATGGACCGACAAATATCATAAATGGTACTGGTATAAAAGAAAAAAGTAAACATGCTAAAATCAAGACAGTCCCTAAAATATAAAATGGTATTAAACCATATTTTACTAATACAGTACAATTTAATAATGTTTTTTGATTTACTTTTTTACCAATTGTAAACATGATAATATAATTAATCACACATAAAATGATAGGTAGAAATAGAAAGAATAATGCAAATGCATTCTTGGCTGAAACTAGATTTTCTGGTAAATCTAGTTGATTAATATACCCACTTATAAATATAAATGTATAGGCAACAATAACATATATAATTGATAATATATATATCCAATTTGTTTTTTCACACTTTTCGTTTTTTTCCATATATTTTCCCCTTTAATACTTTATTCCCTTAAAGTATATCTCAATATCTTTTTATATTCAAGTAAATTTTAATAAAATCCAATAATAAAAAGTAACTAATCAATCCGATTTAATCAGTTACTTTTATTGATTTTAAAATTCAAATCACATGCCCATAAATTATTTTCTTCTTTGTCAAACCACATTTTACAATTGCTTTTTTATGATAGCATATTTCCCTTTCCAAAATTGCATATTGGAAGTACAATATTTTTTATTAACTATGCCTGAACAAAAGATGCATTTATCTTCTAGTTTCCTTTTTCACAAATAGCAAGCTCTATCGCTTTATGACAATTTTCAATATTAACAACATTCATATTTCCAGCATATTCTCCATCAATTGTCCAATCTATATTTTCCTTGGTTGTAATCGTAATTTTATTAGCTTTAAAATAAACAAAATCTCGATTTACCATATAATCTTTATGTCTGAAATCACTTAGTAATCTAAAATATCCTGAAAGCTTTTTGGGTTTTCTAATAAAAATTGCTTCAAATTTCCCATCTGATAAATCAATATCCTCTCTATTGAACCACTTAAATCCAGCTATTGATTCAGAATTGCTAATACCACCATAGATAAATTCTCCCTCCAATTCCTCCTCATCAAATTGTATTCTTACTTTATAGGTAGGAATTCGAATCAGTTCCTTTATAGCTTTCATGTAATAGGCTAATCTTCCATACTTATTTTTTGCTTTTTGTGATGTTTTATAAGCCACATCTGTAATTACACCAAAAGCTGCAATATAACAAAAATATCGATTACCATTAAATTTTCCTACATCTAATACCTTTGCTCTTGATTCTAACAATCTTTTCGTAATAGAAATGTCTTTTATAGGCATATCTAGACTTTTAGCTAAATCATTTGTGGTTCCCATTGGAATATATGCAATACTTACATCTTTTGCATTCAATTCCATTAAAGCAGAAACTGTTTCATTAAAAGTTCCATCTCCACCACACACCAATATCAAATCAGTTACTTCAATATAATCTATAACAATATTTTTTGCATTATATTCTTTCTTAGTAAGTTGTATATTTACTTCCATATTTTGTTCTTCTAAATTTCTTTTTATTTCTTCTACATATTCCATTACATTTCCTTTTCCAGATGTTGGATTTATAATTGTTAATACTCGAATACTCAAATTTTGTTCCTTCTTTCTTTTTCGTAATCCACAAAATTTTATCATAATTCGTAGAAATAGTAAAGCTGAATTTGAGGGATTTTTGAGTTTGTTCTCAAAATCCCTCAAGCTTGTTATTCTGTTCTTAATGCTTCTACTGGATCCTTTTTACTTGCCATTTTGGCTGGAATTAAACCTGCAATAATGGTTAATATCATACTAATCAATACAAGAATGATTCCTCCCACCACTGGAAGTGATACAGTAACACTAACGCCTGTTACAGCATATATCGCTTTAGTAATTGGTATATTTAATAATATGGTTATTCCAATGCCTAATATACCTGCAATTAATCCTACGATAAAGGTTTCTGCATTAAATACTCTTGAAATATCTTTTTTAGATGCCCCTATTGCTCTTAAGATTCCAATTTCTTTTGTTCTTTCTAATACAGATATATACGTAATAATTCCAATCATAATAGATGAAACCACTAATGAAATCGCAACAAATGCAATTAATACATAACTAATTGTATCAATAATTTGACTAACCGAACTCATCATAATGCCAATTAGATCTGTATAATTAATCACATTTTCTTCTTTTCCATCATCTCTTTGTTTTTGGTTGTAGTTATCAATTTCTTGCGTTATCACATCTTTGGCATCAAAGTCTTTTGGATAAATACTGATTGATGATGGTTTGTCAAGGTCAACAGCACCTAATAGCTCTAAATTTCCATCATAACTAGCATTCGCATTATTACTATATGTTTCCATAACCTCAGCTAATTGTTCTGCACTTAGCATTGCAAGCTGTGCTCTTTGCTCATCACTTAATTGACTATAATCAAATGTTTTTGCATCTTCATCTGGAAATGCTAAGCCTGTAAATACATTGATATCTGGATTATCTTTTTGTTCTTTTACAATTTCTGCCTCATTCGTTTTATTGATAACATATTCTTTTAAATCTTTTGTATATCCAATTCCACCACTCATTCCTGTTGCTACACTTTGCTCATTTTGCTTAATGATTCCCACAACATTTATATTTTCACAATTGTTAAGTAGTTCCTTCATATAATCTTCATCATCACTTTTGTCTACCCATAAGCCATTTTCTTTTTCATAATAATCAGAATTTAGCACTAGTTTAAAAGATAAATCTAACAACTGATCATAAGTATATGATGTTGTTTCTGATTCTTCTACTGTCTCTCCATTTTGAACTTTATTCCATTTTTCTTCTAATTCCTTTTGATCTTTTAAACCTAAAGCATATAGAGTATAGTCACTAATTTCATTATTTTCATTGACAATTAAAACCACTTCATTATAATTTGTAGGCCAACTACCTGCTACTAAATCATATTGAGAATGTAATAGTTCTTCATTATCTAACATTTCCTCCCAGACATCTGTATTAGACATACTGGTCATACTAGACCCAAACATGGAATTCATAGGAGAGCTTTCTTGTGCAGCCATCATATCCTCCATCCCTAATGCATTCATAACGGTGCTTGGATTTACTCGAACGACTCCATTAGAAGTATCTTCTTTGTATAAGTTAATATTTAAATTATAATTATATTTAATAGCACTTGCATTATCTTTTATTGTGCTATTCTCATTTTCAATATAGTTTTTTAATGCCTCTAAATTATTATTCGTTACTTTGCTTGATAAAGTAGATATCATATCATTCATAATATCTCTAGAATAGATTTTCCCATCTTCATGTGTTTCAGTATTTTCTTCTGTCTCTCCCATTAGACTTTCCATCATACTAGATATATCAACTGTTGATTCATCAATAGTAATCGGATAAGAGGATAAAGTATCTTCTTCTACTCGATTAATATAACTTTGTACACCATTTGAAATTGATAAAATTAAGGCAATACCAATAATTCCTATACTTCCTGCAAAAGATGTTAATAATGTTCTTCCTTTCTTGGTCATTAAGTTATTTAGGCTAAGTCTTAACGCTGTAAAAAACTTCATAGCAGTTCTTCCATCTTTTGCTTTTGCATCTTTTTCCTTTTCTCTATCTTCTTCTGTAAATGGTTTTGAATCATCTGTAATCACACCATCTAAGATTTTAACAATCCTTGTAGAATATTTTTCTGCTAATTCTGGGTTATGGGTAACCATAACAATTAGCTTATCTTTTGAAATTTCTTTTAAAATCTCCATAATTTGCACACTGGTTTTTGTGTCTAAAGCACCTGTTGGTTCATCCGCCAAAATAATATCTGGATTATTTACCAATGCTCTTGCAATCGCCACTCTTTGCATTTGTCCACCTGATAATTGATTTGGCTTTTTATGAATTTGTTCCTTTAATCCAACATCCTCTAATGCTTTGATTGCTCTTTCTTTTCTTTCTTCTCTAGACACGCCTGATATGGTAAGCGCTAATTCTACATTAGAAAGAACGGTTTGGTGTGGGATTAAATTATAGTTTTGGAAAACAAATCCTACAGAATAATTTCTGTAAGCATCCCAATCTTTATCTTTAAATTTTTTAGTTGATTTTCCATTAATTACTAAATCTCCTGATGTATATCTATCTAAGCCTCCAATGATATTTAGTAAGGTTGTTTTTCCACAGCCACTTTGTCCTAAGATAGATACAAATTCACTTTTTCGAAATTCAATACTAATTCCTTTTAATGCTTGAACTGTTGAATCTCCTGAAATATAATCTTTTGTAATATTGTTTAATTCTAACATAGTTTATCTCCTTATATAATATAGTTAAAAAATGACAACTAGTCATGTATAGTTTTAACATGACTAGTAAATATATTCAATATTTTTCACATAAAATTTACAAATTGCTTTCATTTGCTGCTTCTCTGAAGGTTATAAATATATCTGCATGAACATTATCTAAATTAATTTTGGTATTTCCACTTCCCCATGTTTCAGCATTAGATGTTATTGTTTCACCATCTACATATATATTTCCAGATTGATTTCTGGTGCTAATTTGATAATCTTCTTGTGCTCCAATTAAATTCATATCTGTATAGGAATATTCTAAATTAATTTCAGCATTTCCTGTAATATCTAAACTAACATCTTCTACTCCTGATTCAGAATCAAATAATAATCTTCCAATTTCTGCATCATAAATGTCAATATTTCCTTCTTCATTTTTAAATTCCATATTGTCTGCAATAATTTCATCTATTTCACAATAATTGTTATAAATGTCCAATTTTAAATTTGCTGTATTTAATTTTTGAATGTCTGCTGGCACATAATTGATTTCTAAATCTATGGTATCTAATTTTATATTCTCTGGAACATAGATTGTTACAACCATATTCTCATCAGAAAAATTAGAAGGCAATTCTTCATCACTAACCTTTAATTTATCTCCATCTTGCTTTATTTCCATTCTATCAGGTATATTTGTTCCGTCAATCCTAAAGGTATCTCCATTTTTTATAATCAATTCTGTTTCTTCAACATTTATTTCTAAATTCTTTATATTCTCATAAGTTCTTGTAATATTTTCTGTATGATATTCTTCTCTATCTCTTGTTAAATCTTTGAATTCATCATTTCTAGAAGCCCCTACAAATCCTCTAGCAATTCCTAACAATACTAATATAATTGTTATAGAAAGATAGATTCCGAATGCAATTGCAGCATATTTAATAAATTTTTGAAATCCTGTCATTTAATATCTACACCTCCAAACATGCAAAAACTATCTACATAAATGGTTGGTAATTTTTCATCATATTTTCTACCAGTTTTGTTTGAAGTTGCTCCAAAAATTGGTATTGATTTTACTTTTATATTTACATTTTCTGGTGCTATCATTTCTATTCCACCAAACACAGCGCATGTTTTTATTAGTTTATCCTCATTTATAACGGCATTTCTTAAATCTAAATCAACACTTCCAAATACAGCTGTTACATTTGCCCCATTAAATTCTTGATTATTAAAATCTTCTTTTATTTCTCCAAATGTTGCACAATATTCTTCTAAATGTTGTCCTTTTTCTTTTAATTCTTTACTTTTCTTTTCCATTTTTCTATCAATTTTGTCTTTGAATATAAGATTAATTCCAATCAAAATGAATATTACTGGAATAGTTAATTTCCAAATCAAGTCAAAATCTAAAATATCTCTACAAGCTAATAATAATAAAATACCAATAATTAACCATACAGCACTCCAAAATTTATCTTCCCTTGCGATTAATTCAATAGCACTTGGGATAATAATTAATAATGTCCACCAGCCATCAAAGAATATATTAATGTTTGTAATTTCTAATGCATTTAAAGTAAGAATCACACCAATTATAACTAATACGATTCCCCATAAAGTATTTCCTAATTTTCTCATAATAACCTCCATTCGAGCAATACCGCTCTAATTATTTCTAACAGTTTACTGTTTTCTATATTCTATCGTATTCTGTTCTTTTTTACAATATAAAAAAGAGATTTCCTTTAGATTATTTTTCCTAAGTACATCTCTTTTTTTCTTTTATTTATATATATGAATTTTCAATTTTAGGTACTGCATAATATTTGTCATTTACACTATGTATTTTTTGCTGAACCATACTTTTTAATTCTTCATGACTCATTTTATTCTCTGGAGAAACCACTAAATCAAATATTAAATTAATTCTATCACCGCCATCTGTCATTCTAAAGTCATGAATTGAAAATTCTGGGTTAATTTCTTTTACGATTTCTTCAGTTTTCTTTCTCATTTCATTAATTTCTTCATTATCTGTTACAATCGGATCCATATGAATCGTTGTAATGCAATTAAATTCTTCATAAATATCTTGTTCCATTTGGTCTATTACATCATGTGCTTTGCAAATATCACAATTTGCAGGAACCTCTGCATGGAAAGATATAATTTTTCTTCCTGGTCCATAATCATGTACCATAATATCATGAATTCCTGATATCATTTCATATTTTTTAGTGAATTCCTCTAATTTTTCTACAAATTCTGTATCTGGTTTCATTCCTAATAATAAATCTATGGTTTCTTTTAAAGCTTTAAATCCTGTAAACAAAATAAATATAGCAACTAAAATACTAGCATATCCATCAATAGATATTCCAAAAATTTTGGCAACAACAGCAGATAATAGTACAACAAAAGTTGATATAGAATCTGAAATACTATCATAAGCATTTCCTTTAATTGCCGCAGAATCTATTGTTTTTGCAATTTTGTTGTAAAAAATAAATAGCCATAATTTTGTTAAAACAGCAATGACTAAAATCACAATGGTAACAGTACTGATATCTGGTAATGTTGGATGAATAATCTTATCAAAAGAACTTTTGAATAGTTCTACACCCACTAATACAATTAAAATATCAACAATAAATGCTGTAATATATTCCATTCTACCATGTCCCCATGGATGGTCTTTATCTATTTTTTTCTGTGAAACTTTAAATCCAATCATGGTAACAATAGATGAACCTGCATCTGTCACATTATTTAATGCATCTGAAATAATAGAAATGGAATTGGCAAATATTCCAATGATTAGTTTTACTGCTGATAATAAAATATTAACAACAATTCCGGTTATACTTGAAAGCATTCCATATTTTGCTCTTGTTTCAGGCTTTTCTACATTTTGATCTTTTATAAATAATTTTATTAATAAATTAGTCATATTTTTCCCTTCTTCTTATTGATACTAAGCTACATTGTTATATCACATTTTATGATATAAAACAATGATTTATTAGCATAATTTTTCATTCATCAAATCTTAAATCATATCTCCACACTTTTTCTTTTTCACCATTTTAAATAATTCTTTATCCTTTTTCGTCACAATCATATCTTCTATCTCTCCATTATGACATACCTTTAATGTGATTTTTCCTTTTTCAATCATAGGATGTCTTAAGATTCTAATTCCTGAATTATCATATTTTTCTTTAGATATAGCTATATATGAAAATTTCTCATCTTCATATGGTAAATCTGCACTTTTTAATAGTTTATGCACTTTTGTTCTTTCCATTCGGACAATGGAATGGCACCAATCCCTATCTGGTAATGAACATACACCTTGAAAGGTACATGGTGCAATTATATGAAAACCATTTTCAATCGCTATCTTTTGCACTTCTCTAATATTTTTAAATCCTGCTGGTGTTCCTGGTTCTATGATTAATATAATGTGATTTGAACTTTTCATTAGTTTATTTATTACATTTTCTCTTTCTTCTGGTTTGATTTCATTTAGCATATAACTTGTAACAACCAAATCTGCTTTAACATCTAAATCATCTTCTACAATATCCATATATTTCCATGAAACATCTTTTAAATTTGGATTTTGACTCATAAAAGATTTACCTAATTCTAGCATAACCTGTTCTCTTTCAAAACATTGAATATCTTTTGTATCTAACAATTCACTTATTGCCCAAGTCGCTGCGCCTGTTCCTGCCCCTATATCCACTACAGATTGTATATTACCATCCATTCTTTCTAATGTATGTTTTAAAGCTGTATAGACTGCTCCATAGGTTGCTGGCATTCTCATAATAGAATAGGCTAATGCTTCTATTTCTGTATTTAATAATGTATCTCCTGTTCTTTTTTGATACATATATTTTTCACTTAACTGACTCGCATATTGTTTTAATTCTGTTAGTTTTACATGATTTAATTTTTCTTCTATCGCATTTTCTAATATATCTGGTATTTTCATATTATCTCCTATATTAGTTTTTTTAGCTATCAAATTTTCTAATATATTATATATGAAATTTTACATATTTTCAATTTCTTTCTATTTTCTTTTAAAAGAAAATAGTATATTCGTTCTCATAAGATACTAGAATATACTTCTAATTTGTTTTATTCCTCTACTTGCACGGTTAGATCTTCTAAAAACATTTCATCTAACATTGTTTTCATATCTTCATTTTGTACATAAATAACTACAAATACACCTCTAAATGCATCAGAATTTATTGTTAAATTATTTGAATCTGTCATTAGCATTCTTATTTTTCTTAAGCTATCACATTCTATAAAAATGTCAGAATCTATATTACTCACATTGATTGGTATGACTATGTTTTCTAATTTTGAGCAACCGCTAAATACCGCATGTCCTATACTTGTTAAATTAATCGGTAATCTTATATTTGATAGATTAATATTGTACATAAATGCAAACATTTCTATTTCTTCAATATCTTTTGTCATAGTCACTTTTGTTAAGCTTGTACCTCCTGCAAAAGCAAAATTTCCTATATTTGTTATTCCATCACATATAATAACCTCACTAATATATGGCATAATACAAGTATCGCTTAGTCCCATCATATACTGTGCTGTTGATACATGCCATGCTGCTGCACTTGTTATACTCGTTCCTTCATATGTCATTAATGCTCCCATCTTACCTTTACCTTCAATAACAAGTCTGTATTCATCTCCCTCATTAAATGCAAATATTTGACCAGTATCACTCCATGTAAATCCTTCTGGTGTTATACGATTACCTGTTGAATATAATTTGGCTACAATTTCTCCCTCTGCTACATTTCCTGCTTGTATGGTATCACTCCAAATCCCATCTGTACAAGTCCAAGCCATTATCCATTCATCTTGTCCATAAGGGTTTGTAACTGGTAATTCCTCTTCCACTTTACCATTATCAACATTATAACTATTTTCTGTATCTGTAAATAAGACATTTAAAGTACCATCACCATTCTCAGTTACTATTGTCTTATCTGGAATATTTTTGTCTAATTCATTTTGTAATTCTCTTTCTGTAATGGTCTCTCCTAATTTGTTTATTGTTGCAGATTCATAAGCTATTTCTACTTGTTCTTTTTCTTGAGCCACTACAGTATTCTCTTTTGCTTCTGTAGCTCTGGTTAATATTCCATTATCTCCTGTTAAAGTAGCAATCGTTACTCCTGCTAGAATTAATAATACAATAATTGTGATAACTAATGCAATCAAAGTAATACCTTTATTCTTTTGTTTTTTTTCTTTATTCATTTTAGAATCCTCCTTCTTTTGTTTTCTTAAAGTCTAATACTTAAGGAAAAACAAAAAAGTAGAAATAGCTTGTTATTTCGTTATTTACAAACTATTTCCACTTTCTATTTTTTTACTTTTTCTTTTTAGAAAATTGTATATAAAATTCACTTTATATCTATTGACTTTACTATATTTTATTGTTATTATATTTTTAGTTTTAATTCTTTAAGTATTAGACTTAACGTTTTTACAGTACTATTCTTTAAAAATCTTTAATAATATCTTTTACAAATTCCCAACGATTTTTAATAAATTGACCATTTTGATATATCTCCTCAATTTCTTCATAGGTTGCCCATCTTACTTCAGAAACCTCATCTTCTTTCATAATCACTTTGTTTAAATCTATATCTTGTTTTAGAAAATAGGTATCTATCCAAACATTTCCTGTCTTAAAATGTGCTAGCATTTTTGCGTCTTTTATATTTAAATTTACGCCCATTTCTTCAAGTGCTTCTCTTTCAATCGTTTCTATACTTGTTTCACCTTTTATAACAGAGCCACCTGTCATGGCCCATACATTAGGAGATAATCTTTTTTGTGGAGAACGTTTTTGAATTAAAATCTTGTTTTCAGAATTTTTTATCCAGACATCTGCTCCTAAATGATAAAATCCTTCTGGCACGTTTTCTTCTCCTTTTACCATAGTTCTTCCTGTTTTGTTTCCTTCACTATCTAATATATCCCATATTTCCATGTTATTCTCCTTACCTATATCAATTTTTACTATTTCATTTCCTCTTCCATCCATTTCAAATATTTATCATTTCCTTCATTTATGTCAAAAGAAATAATCTCACAAGTTTCATAGTCATGTATGCTTAATATCTCTTTTTCTACTTCTTTGAATAAATCTTTTTTTGTTTTCATTTGTATCAAGAATTCTGGTTCTTTTACAATTTCACCTTTCCACCAATAACTACTTTCAACTTTACTCATTTGACAACAACTAACTAATCTCTTTTTTAAAAGTGTATCGATTATCTTATTGGCAATTTCTAATTTATCACAAGTCGTAGTAACTATACAATATTTTGTCATAACATCCTCCTTATTCTTCTAATTCTTTTTTCATCTCTTTTAACATTTCATCAAAATCTTTAAATTGATATTGAGACAATTGATTGATTTTTTCTCTGTTACTATCAGAATATTTGTCATATATCACCGCAACTTCTATATTAGCATTATTGGCCGCCTCTACCCCCACCAAAGCATCTTCTACAATCAAACATTCTTCTGGTTTAACATGTAATTTTTTCATAATTTTATCATGTACCTCTGGATTAGGCTTAATCGAATTTACATCATTTTTGGCATAGATAACTGAAAAATAATCTTCTAATTTTGCTTTTTTCATAATATTTTTATTTTCTTTTTTATAATGTTCCATTGCAAATTCATTGGTTGAACTTGCTACTGCTAATATATATCCCTTTACTTTCAAGTATTTTATTACTTTATCTGCATTTGGTTTATAATCTATCACTTCTTTTAAATATCTATCTGCAATTTCATATCGTATTTTCTTGACTTCTTCCTTTGACATAGTCGCATGATATTTTTCTTTTAAGAAACCACAATATTCTAAATACGGGTCTTGTTCTTGTTTATATTCTTTTAATTTATCATCTCTTTGTTTTGCTATATCTACATCATCAATTGTTCCATCTCCAATTATTTTAATAAGCTCTTCATCTATAGCATTCCATATACCGATAGAATCTATTAATGTTCCATCCATATCAAAAATAACAACCTTTTTATTTTTTAACATCTTTCTACTCCTTATGATAATTCAATTATTTCTAAATCATTTGGTACATAGATATTACCTGTATAATATTTTTGTGCTTCTTCTGTATATAACTGTTTTCTTTCTGCAATATTGTTATCCATTGTATGCCATAATACTAAATTTCTAACCTGTAACATTTGCATTTTTTCACATACATCTTTTA